>JBAQYK010000070.1:0-3855 GCA_049299995.1 Candidatus Methanoperedens sp. | reverse complement strand
TTACCACCCTTTTTGCAATCCCGCCAAGATAAATCGCCAGGATACCCGAACCCGTACCCGCATCAAGCACGCAGTCAGTGGAACATAAGCCGGTGTTTGAGATAATCACCCCAATATCTTTTGGCATCATGGGCGCTCCGCTGCGTTTTGCATGTGTAAAAAAATCAGGCGCCCTGGGTTTCTGGATTATGAACTCGACGCCGAGATGGGAGCTTATTGTATCGCCGAAGGTTTTTGTCCTGAGTTCATCGAGCTTTATTACCCCGAGGTCTGTATGCAAGTCTTCCACGGGCATGACGAAATATTCTTTCATCTTTCCCCTGTGGAATGTTTTTAGAATTACAGGCGTGTCCATTATTCCTCCGCTGGGGTAATATAGGACTTAATAGATAAAGAGTAATGGTCGGTATGGTTAATAACTCGGATAAGAAATATTCATTGAAAACGCTGGGGCTTCTTACAGGCAATAAGGAAGTGGATATTGAAGATGTACCCGAAAGTGTTCTCGCAATTGCCGAAGTCGTGGATGACCCTGATAAATTACCCTATCTTATAGAGAGTATCAAGTCATTGGAAATTGAGGACGAGGAGAAGTTCAGATTCGTGCTGCTGCGGGTTCAGATTGATTCCCATCTCCATATGAATGAAGATCTGGAGATGTACATGAAGCGTCTTTATGTATCGCAGGTGATTGAGAAATTGCTTTATGGCGAGCTGCTTCTGGAAGAGGGGAAAGAAGATGATGATGAAGATGATGAGGAATAACCTCTTTTCAAATAATACATCTTAATATACCATAAACAACATCACAACGCCAGAATTATTATGTACGCCGACAGGATTAACTCATTACCCCCTTATTTATTCGCAGCCATCGACAAAGCGAAAGCCGAGGTAATCAAAAAAGGCGTGGACGTCATCAACCTGAGCATAGGCGACCCCGATTTACCCACGCCCCGGCACATTGTTGATGCAATGAAAAAATCTCTTGATAATCCTGCCCGCCATCGTTATCCCTCGTATGAAGGCATGCTCTCCTTCAGGACTGCGGCAGCAAAATGGTATAAAAAGACCATGAACGTCGACCTTGCCCCCGAAGACGAAGTCCTGACCCTTATAGGCTCAAAAGAAGGCATCGCCCATATACCGCTTGCATTCCTGAACCCCGGCGATGTCTCGCTTGTCCCCGACCCTGCATATCCGGTCTATAACATTGGCTCCATACTCGCAGACGGGAAACCCTACAAGATGCCTCTTCTGGCTGAGAACGATTTCCTTCCAGACCTTGATGCTGTACCTTCCGGCATAGCCAAAAAAGCAAAGCTCATGTTTATCAATTATCCCAACAATCCCACCTCAGCGATTGCCTCGTTAAAATTCTTTGAAGAAGTAGTGGACTTTGCAAACGAAAACGACATCATAGTAATTCACGACAATGCATACTCGGAAATGACCTATGACGGCTACAAAGCGCCCAGTTTCCTCAACGTCAGCGGCGCAAAAGACGTGGGCATCGAGGTGCATTCCCTCTCGAAAACATATAATATGACAGGCTGGAGGCTCGGCTTTGCGGTCGGGAACCGCGATATACTCGCAGGTCTCGGTAAAGTGAAAACGAACGTGGACTCAGGCGCGTTTGAAGCCGTGCAGGAAGCAGGAATTGCGGCGCTTACCGGTCCGCAGGATTGCGTCGGTGAAATGAACGCGATTTACAAGGAGCGGCGGGACGCTCTTCTCGTTGGTCTTGGGGAACTCGGACTTCCTGTAAAGCCGCCCAAGGCTACTTTCTATGTATGGGCTCATGTCAACGGAAGCTCTTCGGAATTTGCAAAGCTGCTTCTTGAAAAAGCAGGTATAGTGGCTACGCCCGGCGCCGGATTCGGCGAATACGGCGATGGATATGTGCGGTTTGCCCTCACGCAGACTGTGGAAAGAATCGATGAAGCGGTCGATAGGATGCGTAAACTGGATATTTGAATGGGTCTTTGAAACTTAACGAAAATTAAACGAAATCAAAAGATAAAAGCTATCTATTATTAATTCAAGTTGTGAAGGAATATGCATTTAAATAGAAACTCTTTTGAGTATTTCGGTCATGGTGTGAGTAATGGAAATTGAGCAACTCTTATACCAGCGGGCACAGTTGGTGGATTCGGAACTTCCCAGTCTGCTTGTTGACATAAAACCGCCAGAGCTTGCTGCTGCTGTCAGTTATGCCATAGCTTCAAAAGGGAAGCGCATAAGACCCGCCCTTGTAACGCTCGCATGCGAGGCTGTGGGCGGAAAAGCCGAAGATGCGTGTTTTGCAGCCGCCTCTATCGAGTTAATACATTCCTCGTCACTGGTGCTGGATGATGTTATCGATAAATCAGAGAAACGGCGGGGAAGAAGCACCATTCATACCCTGTGGGGCAATGATATGGCTCTCCTCACTGTGCAGATTCTCGCTGCGCTTTCACTTAAAATAGCAGCCCGTGACCCAAGACTCATCCATGCGATAGCAGATTCTCTTTTTTATATGGGTGAAGGTGAAGCCATGGAACTTGTTGATTTCGCCAAGGATACAAAAGGTTATCTTGACCTGGCATTCAGGAAGACCGGCTCGCTGTTCAGTTCCGCAGCCGAAGTTGGGGCTGTAGTGGGCGGCGGCGATGAAACGCAGGTAAAGAACTTTATGGAATTCGGGAATCACATAGGAATAGCTTTCCAGATTCGCGATGACATCCTTGACTGCATTTCAAGGGAAGAAGACATTGGCAAACCTGTAAAAAAAGACCTTTTTATGGGGAGACCTTCCATTGTGCTGCTTGATGCCATCAATTCAGGCGTCTCAATTGAGAGAATGATGAAATGCAACAACGGCGAGTTAATGCATCTTGTTTCGGATTCTATTGGCTATGCGCAAGACGTTGCAAGAAAGGAGTTCGAGCTTGCAAAAGGACATATCGTGGATCTCGATGAAAGCCCTGCAAAAAGAAAGCTCAAGGAGCTGGGCGAGTATATAATAAATCGCAGTAAATGATGATGGAAAAGGATAGCTCAGGTTCTTTTTTCAATTACCTCCCAGATGGATGCCGTTTATGCTATAAAGGAGCCAAGATGGTTCTTTTTGTTACCGGCGTATGCGGGAAAAATTGCTTTTACTGCCCGGTTTCAAACGAAAGGCGGGAAAAGGATTTAATTTTTGCGAATGAGAGGCACGTGGAAAAGGATGGGGACATAATCGAAGAAGCGGTTTCAATGGACGCCCTCGGGACAGGTATAACAGGCGGAGAACCTCTTTTAAGACTGGAACGGGTGATTCATTACATAAAACTTCTAAAAGCCAGGTTCGGAACGTCTCACCACATCCATTTATACACGGCGCTTTCGCCGAATAAAGGAGTACTTGAATCACTACGCAAAGCCGGTCTTGACGAGATAAGGTTTCATCCGCCGCTTGATACGTGGAAAAATATAAACAACACCTGTTACAGGGATTCCATCCTTGCCGCTCACAGGCTCGGTCTTTCTGCGGGAATTGAAATTCCGGCTATTCCATCTGATTTTAATGGAATTTTATCATTACTGGATGAAGCCGGGGGGTTTTTGAACCTGAACGAACTTGAGTTTTCAGAAACAAATTCAGACGAGCTAAAAAAACGCGGCTTTGCGGCTGTTGATGATGTTTCATCTGCAGCCCTGGGCAGCAAAGAGGTGGCGGAATCATTGGACTGGAATAAGCTCCATTTTTGTTCTTCTCGTTTTAAGGATGCAGTCCAGCTTCGGGAAAGATTCAAGCGTATTGCAAAAAAGGTTTCGCGGGATTTTGACGAGGTTACAGATGACGGGACTCTTGTCTATGCGGTTATTGAT
>JBAQYK010000069.1:0-7812 GCA_049299995.1 Candidatus Methanoperedens sp. | reverse complement strand
TTGAGGCTAACGAGAAGTTCTGCCTTGAGTGCGGGGCGAAATTGTGAGTGTATAAATAATAAATAGTTCAAAAGGCATAACAACGAATAATAGAGGTCAGAAGATGAAAAGCAAATTAGCATATATCAAAATAACAGGGATTGAGCGGGAGCTTCGGAGTCTTAAGAAAAATCTCGCTGCTCGGAAAAAAGTTGTAGCGCTACGGGGCATACTGAAAGGACTGAAAATAACCGAGGACGAAATCGATGAAGCGAAGAAGTCATTATTCCATGTCTGATATTTTTGTTACGGATACCCATGCTTTATTATGGTATCTAACCGAAGATGAAAAACTCAGTAAAATAGCTCAGGGAGTTTTTGAAAAAGCTGACAAAGGGGAAGTCGATATTGTTATCCCGACTACCGTGCTTGCTGAGGCGCTCTTCATAACAGAAAAGCATAGGGTTGACATAGAATTCATTGATATTATTGAAAATATCCAAAACAGTTCAAATTATCTTCTGCATCCTCTTGATATTGATGTTATCATGAAATGCCATGAATTAAAAAAAATCCCTGAGCTTCACGACAGGATAATCACTGCCACAGCCATTCTTCTTGATGCTAAATTGATAACAAAAGATACAAAAATCAAGGTCTCAAAGGAAGTTGAGGTGGTCTGCTGAGATGTCAAAATCTTTAGTGAATGCGGGGCGAAGTTGTGATATGAAAATAGATGAACTCAGAAGAAAAGTGAGGGAGACAACGGAAAAAGACTTGATCCGGGAAGCAATAAGAGCGCGGAGTTTTTCAGGCGGCGATACTCTTCGACAGGGCATGAACCTTATCGATTTTGCCCTGCGTGTGAATAAGGATGCGTTATGAGGACGATTGAACAGATTTTAAATCTGGTATGCGAGTTCCTGAATAATAGCAACATAGATTATGTTATCGTTGGTGGATTTGCAGTCCTGTTTTATGGTGCTCCAAGAACAACTATGGATATCGATTATGTCATCCAGCTTGATGATGAGAATATACCCGTACTGATAAAATTTTTGCAGGAAAACGGCTTCCATGCAGATGAGTATGACATGCGCGCTGCGCTCAAAGAGAAATCACATTGTACTGTTGAAGATAAGGAAACAATGTTCAGGCTGGATATCAAGGGGGTTTACAGCGAAATGGATGAAATGGCGCTCAGGAATAAAATGAAGGTTGAACTCAACGATATTGCTGTCTGGATAGCCTCGCCAGAGGACACGATCGTAAATAAACTGGTCTTTGCAAGGGAACAGGATATTAAGGACGCTCTGGGAATATTTGTAAGACAATACGGCTCTCTCGATATAGAATATCTGGAATCAACAGCAAAAAAAAATGGTGTGTATGATGCACTCGTGGATTTAAGATATAAATATGAGAGCCGATAATAATAATGGAATTACATTGAAAGAAGCTGCTGTAAAGCGGGTCTATGGTGAAATCATTTTTGAGCGTGGCATGGATTATTTCGAGGAGGAGAGAGTTACAAACGTAATTAAGTTAAAGAATATGCTGATTGGCGAAGTAATGGGGTCAGCTATTTACAAAACTCAAGTGGATATGGACAATCTGGGTTGTGATTGTTCATGCCCTTATGGAACTAATTGCAAACATGGCGTTGCAGTGCTATTGCAATATTTCAATGAGGAATTCAATGATGGGGATGAAGTCTTGAGAAGGTTGGACGGCATGAACCGCGAAGAATTGAGGGGAGTTATAGACAAGCTGATAAGCATGAATCCTTCTAACCTGATGTATCTGGATGTTCATTCGGCAGATGATGAAAAATCCCATGAAATGCGAGTTGAAGCATTAGATAAACAAATAAAGTCAAAACTGAAACGCATAGAATATTCTCAAGCTGATGCTGGATTTGTGGACGATTTTGCCAGGTTGATAAAAGTAAATGAGGATGTGCTGACCAAAGAACAGATTTTTGAAATACTTGAATTCCTGGTGGATAATTGTGAAGAATACGGTTATTTTTACGATGACTACTCAGACAGTTACTATGGGGATGAGATTTTTGAGAACTTATGCGATGCTTTTGTGAAAAAGCAACTTGAAGAGAGGGATCTTGAAAAATTAAATGATTTGAGTGGAAGAGATGATTACGAAATGCTTGGCACATTTTTTCATAGATTATCAGAGGTCGAAAATCCTGCGAATTTAAAGGATTTTGAAGGATACGTCCATGAATTTTTAGATGATGATTCTTATATTAAATTCCTGATAAACTGCGGGCTAATAGAAAAAGCGGAGAGGTTGATTGAGTCTTGCGAATCTCTGAGTGAAGAAAGCAGGTTCAGGTTGTATTTGTGGATTGATAAAGGAAGCGCACTGGAGTTTGCCTACAGGAAAGGGTTCTATTCAAGTTTGATACGTTATTATCATGAAATAGGAGCGCATGATGAAGCGGTGAGGCTATTCAAGGAAGTTGTGAATGATGAAGCAAAGAGGAAGAAATTGAAAGATGACCAGCATCTTTACAGGGATATTTTTGACTCTATAACTAAAAGTGAAAAGAAGGGTGGGCTGGAAGAGGTTTTGCGTTCCCTTTTTGAGAGATGCTATTCCTTGAACTATTATGGACTGTGCGTGGATGCGGGTATGGAGCTGGATGATAAAATACTCCTGCGGGAGTTGATGGATAAAAAGACCGACTATTACTTTGATGTGGAAGAAAAGATAAAATTGCTTGAGTATTTGAAGGATGAATACTGTGAAGAGGTGGTGAGAGAGTTAAAGGGGCTGGCAGGCTCATTGATTGAGGAAAAAGAAAATCATTCCTATAAGAAAGCTGTGGAGTGTGTTTTCCTGCTTAGGAAGATTATGAGCAAAGATAATTGGAAGGAGTATGTGAAAGGGCTTTATGAAGTACATTCAAGGAAGATTAACCTGTGGAGTGAATTTACAAGAAGAGGGGTGTATTTGAAGAAGAGGATGGGGGCAGTGACATTAGAGGAAAAAGGTTATGATATTATTAAACGAGGGTGATGAAGATGTCAGGTAAGAGTGATTATGATGATACGGATGGAATCTTCGCATCACTGGGGATGGTTTCTCCGAGAATGATGATGGATTTTATCACCGATTCATGGCGTGCCGATCGGGAAAGCAAACCCATCAACCTGAATACCACTATTTCAGCAGGTCTCAATAAGTACCCGATGAACTGGGTTAATGGAGTGGCAAAAGCGCTGGGGATATCCAGCAAGGAAAAGAAAAAGGACAAGATAGAGCAGATAACCAGCAGGCTGACTATAGATCTGGATGAGGTTATCAAGAAGCTCCAGCCTGAATCCCGCGAGGCGCTGAAATTAGTGCTGAAGAACGGCGGCTGTGTTCGCTATAATCAGCTTTCTAAGAAATTCAGCGGCGAAGAGGAGGACAGCTACTTCTGGGAAAGTGAGCCGCCTGCTTCGACTATCGGGATTCTCAAGCTGCATGCCCTCCTTTTTGTGGGAAAGGCTGGGATTGGTGGCAGGATGTATAAGGTTGCGGTGGTGCCAAAGGATATCAGGGAAGGGCTTGAGGAGATACTGAAATGAGAGATATGGATGGATTGAGGATGATGATGGCGGCGCTGGTGGTTACAGGGATGGCGCGGGATGAGAGGGCGCAGGAGGAATAATGGCGCATAGTAAGCGAGATATGAACTGTGAAGGTTTGTTAAGGTGTGATAAAAATTAATAAATTATATCAATGGACTGGTGCAGTGATGGGAGGGGTAATTGGGTTATTGTTGGCTCTAATGTTTGGAGAGCATATAGGAAAAATTTGGGTAGTAGTGGCACTGATTTATTTTGCTTCTTATGCTATTTTATTAGCAAGTGTACTGGCATTTGCAATAGGTATAACCTATATTTATGTATCTTTCTTTGGTGTTCAGAAACGTGAGACGGGTGTTGCATTACTAATCGGGGGATTAATGGTTGTGTTTTTATTTGACCCAAATGACGGTATATTGGCTTCGTATTTCGAACTTATTGGAATCTGCACAATATTTGCAATTATTGGCTACATCGTTGGTAAACCATTTGACACAATAGCAGAAGAAAAAGACAAAAAACGCCAGCAGTACCTCCAAACCGTCCCCGGTCTCTTCGACACCGCAAAATCGCTCTCTTCCCAGGCAAACAAATTCTTCCAGCAGAAAAATTACCCCGAAGCCCTTAAAACCTATGAAACCGCCCTTAACAACTTCACCCGCGCACACGAAGGCGCAGAAGCACTCAACGATACCGAACTGACAAACTCAATCTCAAACAACATCTCCACCCTCCGGAAAAACATCGCAGCCTGCAAAAATGCACTCGGAGCAGATATTGCATCAAAAGCCAGAAGCAAATTTGAAAAAGGCGACTTCACAGGCGCAATCCAGACCTACAATGAATCCCTCAAATATTTCCAGGACGTCGAGCTAATATCTAAAACTAAAGCCAACATCGAGAACTGTTATATAGAAATTGATGTCAGGAAAGTGGAAGAGCTTTCAGCTCAGGCATCATCATCATTAAAAGAAGCCGCCGCGCTCAACGAACCATTCAAAGCAATTGAAAAACTGAATCAGGCGAATAACAAGCTCAATGATGCAGTCGCGCTCGCAACGAAACGCAAGTTTGCAGATGCATTATCGCAACTAAACACTATATCAAAGACTATTCAGGACCAGCGGAATATTGTTCATGAAAGGCTCTCAAACGAACCAGTTATTTCTGAAAAGTGGGAAGTAGAGCAGCTTGCATCCAAAAAAGCACCAGCCATTCATGCTGTGGAGTACGGTAGCAGGTTAAAGGCGCTTCGTGAGTCCGAATTCTTCAATGGTTTCATCCGCCTCAGATTATCGGTGGGCAATAAAATGTCGCATACAGTTACGGATGTTCTCCTTGACATAGACCTTGATGAAATTATCCTGAGACTTGACCATTACGAACCCGACACTTATGCCATAAGAAAGGGAAAAATACTTCTCGGAAATATCACGCCCAATAACGATAAAACAATCGCCGTATATCTTGATCCATTGACATGCTCCAAAGAGGGAACTGATGTCAATTGCAGGATTGATTACAAAGATGCTTACGGAAAGTCCGACTCAATAAGAATGGAGCCATTAAAAATACCATTTACCTGTCCAATATTCGATACAGAGCAGGATATTAACATCGGCAGATTGAAAGAACTTGTTGCCTCACTTCCCGCTCACGGCAGCAAGGTGTTTTCACTTTCAAAAGGCGTTGAAATTGCTGAGGCGATAGCATTATGCAGAGAAGTCATCCAGATGCACGACGTGCGCCATGTGAGGACTTTTAAAACAACAGACGGCAAGACCATCGAGACCTGGTACTACGGCAAAACAAAGGTTGAGAAAATTGACCTTGTGATCAAGGCAAGTGTAAACAAAGAGACCGGCATCGATGTATTCGTGGCAGCGCCTGACCAGAAAGCACTCACTGGCTTGCTGGCTGAACTTGGAGGCAATATCACAGAGAAAGGAAAATCTCTGGGAAAGTTTACACCTGAGTTAAACCTCATTGTCAGGGGTTCAGCCGTCAGTAAAAAAAGGCTGCTTGACCTCTGTGATAAGTTCGGCAACTGCGGCGCAAACGTGGTAATGGAAGACAGTGTTTTATACTGAGGAGCATTATCGTAAATAATAAAATGTAACAGAAATAATTAGAGTAAGGAAAAATAGCTGCATGATAGAAATTAAAGACAAAACCAGGAAAAAAGCATTGGGAGAGTTTGTTAATAATATAAGAACCAAATACGGAGACAGAATAGAACGCATAATCCTTTTTGGCTCTTATGCGCGGGGAGAGCATCGAAAAGAGAGCGATATAGACGTGCTTGTTATATGGAAGGGTAATGAGGTTGAGGGGTGGAATTCCCTGGAGATGGAGGCTGTTGAAGTGCAGTTTAAATATGGCTTTACTATTTCTCTGAAAATTTTCTCCCCAAATGAATTCAGCGCTATGAAGGAACTGGATTTTCCATTTATAAGAAATGTCTCTCAAGAAGGTGTTGTGGTTGGATAGGATAGTGTATCATCTTGAAGAAGCAGAAGAAAAGCTGAGTTCTGCCAGATTGCTGTTAGAAAGTGGGTATTTCAAAGATGCGGTTAGCAGGGCTTATTACTGTATGTACAATGCTGCACGGGCATTGCTACTTACTAAAGACATATCTCCCAAGACGCATAAAGGTCTTATCGCCAAGTTTGGGGAAGAGTTCATAAAAATGGAGGAAGAAGCCAAATATTATGCGACTATTCTTCACAAAGCCGAAGATTTGAGGGAGATGGCTGATTATGGTGTTTATAAAGAAATATCAAGGGAAATGGCGGAGAGTGCTGTCGATGATGCGGAACTATTTCTTAAAAAGATACGGGAGGTATTAAAAAGGTAAGATGGTATTTGATAAAAAAGTGTCCTATTTTTTGAATAAATATCTTGCTAAGATAAAATCTATATATGCTCCTGATGAGATGTGGCTCTGGGGTTCGAGAGCATATGGCAGCCCGGATGAATATAGCGATATAGACCTCATTGTAGTGTCTAAAAAGTTCTTGGATTTGAAGTTTACTAAAAGGATGTACAGGTTCATTGAGTCCATCGGGTTATTAAAAGACAGGAATGTGGAGGTTGTGGATGTCTTATGCTATACCCCTGATGAGTTTGCACGGAAAAAGGAACAGATAAGCATCGTGAATGAAGCGATTAAGAAGGGAATCAGGATAATTTAAAAATTATGTGATATGAATGGCGAAATTCTGCACCAACTGCGGCAGGGAGGTTGAGGCTAACGAAAAGTTCTGCCTTGAATGCGGGGCGAAGTTGTGAGATGATGGAAATTATGACAAAACAGCTACTCTTGCGGAGCTGGCGCTTGTATGAACATCTAATGCTTTTGTTTCAGTGGTGAAACCTTGTATGCGATTTCCTGACAAAGTGCTCTTTTTCAAGATTTTCACGGGTATTTGCAAATAAAGCCCTGATGCGCGCCTCATCGCACAGCGCCTCGCCTTCTGTGCATTCCCCGCTCTCACGGCACTCCCGCGCAAGGCGGAGGGCGCGTTCTTCAAGGTTGGGCAGGGTATCCTTCAGCGTGTGCGCCAGCCACAAATCGTCTTTGGACAGCACACCCACGAACATCGAAGGAATAACATCTCTTTCTATGGATTCAAGCCTTTTCCTTGCGCTGACTGTTCCCATAAAAACTATTTTAATTTATTACGATATAAAACTTGGGCTTGGCTTAATCGATAGGTTTAATAGCCATAATCCACTACTGGGATGAGCCGGGCTCGTGGTCTAGTTGGTTATGACGTCGCCTTGACATGGCGGAGATCCGGAGTTCGAATCTCCGCGGGCCCATCTTATTTTTTCAAAAAGAGTGTTAAACGCCACATAAATCATATTTTATATAAACCCAACAGTGCTATTAAATAGTAAGATAGTAATATTTTAGTAACGGTTGAAGGGTATTAAAGTGGCAAAAAATAAACCAGAAACGACTGAAACAACAATAGGTTCGATAGATGACATTGCAAGTATGAGGATAGAGCTTAAAAAACTCATACATGACGAGGCAGTGGGCGCAAAGAAAGCTCAAAAAAAAAGATTGAATGCCTTAAAAGCTAAACATGCGGTTATAAATGCTGAAATTCTTGCATCCGGATGGAGTACTACACCATCAAAGCTCAATTTTATTAACACATTGCTATTGAAAAATCTTAACAGCAAAAAAAACAGGGCAGAACTCGCAGGGAATCAAAGCCAGGAAGCC
>JBAQYK010000068.1:0-4536 GCA_049299995.1 Candidatus Methanoperedens sp. | reverse complement strand
GAAAAAACACTGCATGATGACGAGAAATTCGCCAAGAAGCTTGCCATAATAGGTATCCCGTCCGCCGCTTTCCTGCACGGCTATGTGGGCTTCATTTTCGGCGGGATTAAGGCTAATCCCTGGTGGTCAACTCCCCTCATGCCTATTATTTTCCTGATGTCTGCAATTGTTTCCGGTATAGCGCTTTTGATCTTGCTTTATATTGCAGCCATGAAGCTACGAAAACACGCTATAGACCACAAGTGTCTTCAGTCACTCGCCCATTACCTGTGGATTTTTTTGATACTGGATGTGACGCTGGAGTTGCTTGAGATTGTGAGCATGAAATATGAATCGCTTGAAGAAATCGAGATAATCAACAGGCTTCTTTCAGAAAAAATCGCATTCACTTTTTATGGCGTACAACTGACAATGGGCATATTTATCCCGTTCATACTTCTCCTCCTGGCAGGTATTATGAAGAACCGCCAGACGCTGAAAATGATTATGATAGCCGTTTCTTCCATTTTGGTGGTGATCGGCGTATTCGCCATGCGCTGGAATGTGGTAATAGGGGGGCAGGAGATATCCAAGAGCCTGAGCGGCACACTTACATACGTCCCGGTTTTCTTTAGCAAGGAAGGCGTGCTGCCGGCAATTATAATTCTGGTTATTCCCTTTATTATCCTCAGAGTTCTAACTTATATCCTTCCGCCTTGGAAGGATATGGAAGAAGAATCCGGGTGAAATCTATAAATAATCGTAAGCTATTTATTGTATTAAATCATCCAAAAGTCCAAAATAGCCAGAATAAAAAACGGGTAGTGAGTTCTGGCTTCGAGATAGGAAAAATTAAATAACGGTGGAAAACGAAAAATGTTTTCAAAAACAAAAAAACTACTTTATATGCCAGACATAAGAAAATTATCAATATATTTATTATTAATATATTCTATTACATTTATTGCCCCGGCAGGAGCGGTGCATTTAGACGCTCTTAATAATTCTTGTGTGGACTGCCACAAGACATTATCTCCTTTTACGGATGAACAGAACCGTTTTAATGAGATAAGATTGAATCACACTGAAAGAAACATCTCCTGTTCACTTGAATGCCATGAAGACGTTATAAGGAAAAGAGCAACCGATAACTTCCAGCAGTGGTCTGATTCCATTCATTCGAAATATTATGTCACCTGCAACGTATGCCATGGCGGCGACCCCGCTATGAAAACAGAAGCAGGGGCTCATGCTCTTATGAAAAATATTAATGACCCAAACAGCTCAATTTATTTCAAAAACATACCTGACACCTGCGGAAAATGCCATCCCGAGGAACTTGACCATTTCAAGAATACCATGCATTACCAGAGATTGAAAGCCGAATCCCGTGCTCCTTCATGTGTTACATGCCACCAGCCGCACAGTTTCAAGGTGCTCAAAGCATCCGAGCTTACTACTCTTTGCAGTGTTTGCCATAATCAAAAAGACCGGATTGCGACGGCAAGTGTTCCCATGGATGCAAAGCAAGCGCTTGAAGTGCAAAAAGAATTCCAGGAAGAACTCTTAAAAGCCAAAGATGCCGTTGCCAGGGCAAAAGCGAAAGGCATGGATGTATCCACAGCCCAGAATGACATTGATAAAGCACAGGATGTCATGAATGATGTTCCTTCTGTATGGCACGGATTTAACCTGAAGGATTTTGACAAGCAAATCCGGAACGGAATTGATTGGGCTAAAAAAGCCGAATACAGGGTGTCCGGAGTTGAACCTACTGTGCCGCCGCGCACGCCAGCCATTGGAATAACCCTTATTCTGGGAATTTTTGCGATAGTGTACTTAATAAGAAAACGGTGAGTGAACGTCTATGGATAAGATCTCACTTACAGCGGCTATTAAAAACTGGATTTCAGCGCATAAGCTGCCGATTATAATAGTATTGGTTGTCATGCTTTCTGCAGCATTGGTTATTACTGAAAAGATGCTTGACATAACCGAGAATCCCGCATTCTGCGGAAAGAACTGCCATATTATGAGACCATATTATGACTCATGGCGAGGGTCCTCCCATAACGATGTTCGATGCGTTGAATGCCATTATGAGCCGGGTTTGATAGGACATGTAAAAGGCAAGATTAACGGTCTCATGCAATTTTACAGCTATGAGACTACTGTTGAAGAATATTCAGGTAAATTATATGCAAAAGTCATGGATAAAAACTGTCTCATATGCCATGAAAAACGCATCTTTTCTTCAGATATTGGTTATATAGGCGTCAATTTCAGCCACAAAAACCATTTACTTGAATCCAAGAGAGGGATAGGATTAACATGCACAAGCTGCCATTCCATGCTTGTTATTGGCATGAAAGAACACCAGTCGGTTTCTGACCCGTCATGCAGCCAGTGCCATCCGGCATTCGTCAAGAGTGATGAAGGACATATAGTTGTGACCACAGCAACATGTTTCACCTGTCACTTCAGGGATGTGCCCGATAATACGTCTATATCAGGCTGCCCGTCCTGTCACGGTCCACCGAAAGAAATGCACCGCAATTATACAAACTTTAATCATACAAGCCATCTAAGCCGGGGTTACGAGTGCCTTACATGCCATATGAATGTATCCACAGGCGCAAATGACATTGTTCCAAAAGACAAATGCTATTCATGTCATAATATCAGGGAAAGGGTAGAAAAATACGATGATTTCAGTTTCGTGCATAAAAATCACGTTACAAACAATAAGATTGCCTGCTATAACTGTCACTCCAATGTCAAACATACCCCAAAAATAAAGGAGAACCTATGCGCCACCTGCCATTCCAGCGAGCACCCCAGTGACTGGTTGACAACACATAAAAAACAGGTTTTAATAGGCAAAGTATGCAGCGACTGCCACCAGCCAAAGTTCTGTGCAGACTGCCATGCCACAGGAGTGGCAACCGAGAAAAAGGGGAAGTAATCTGATTAAAAAACTAACAAGGCGTACTCAGACTTGTGGAGGCATTTTAGTTAAATGGAGTCCAAGGGTAGAGAAACCTCATGTTTTCAAGAATGAGATGAATCGTACCCCCTGGAAAAGCACACAAATGTTCCAGAGAACCAGTTGTAGAAGTAGCAACTTGCAACAAGCAGGCATATTTTATACTAACCCCAAACCCCGCAACAAACGCTCAGGGCTTTGCCCTGAGTAGTTTACAAACCCCCCTACTCGTGGTAGTATCTATAAAAAAAACACAGATACAATCAATTGAGTCTTTCGTCCCTTTCCCGCATCTGTCGCATGACTTCTTCATACTCAAGCGGATGTTCGTGCTTCATCTGTTCCTCTGATAAGTTGCCAGTAATCCATGCTTTCGACATGGGGAATACCTCGGGGCTGTAATGGACATTCCACCAGTGGACTATGAAAATAAACAGTGTTGCCAGTAATGCCTCATCAGTATGGATAATAGTCGCCAGATGAACGTATGCATAGGGAATTAATTCCATTGCCTTGAAGGGAAACAGTATTACAAGTCCCGTGACGCACAGCATTACCATTCCCCAGAATGCGCCCCAGTAGTCAAATTTTTCTTTCCAGCTATACCTTCCGAATTTGGGATGTTCGGCTTTTCCAAAGTAAAATAGTATTGTCTGCCAGAAATCCTTGGCATCTTTCAGGGTTGGCCATACATTCCGTTCAAGCAGGGATTCCTTATCAACAAATACGTGATAAACAACATGGTATATACCGAGAAGAACCATTCCAATGCCTGCTGCATGGTGTATCTGCGTTCTCATTCCAAACCCGCCTAAAAGGTTAATAATTACAGGAGACCACCAGGCGTCCGGGAATTTAAGAGGCATTCCGCTGATTACTAAAAGCATGAAAGTCCCGATCATTACCCAGTGCTGTGCAAGTTGATTGAATGTGAACCTTTTAAAGAAAACTTCGCCCATAGTACCATCTCCTAACTCATCCGATTCAGAAACTTCCAGTAATTTTTGCCTGGACATGTTCTACCATCTCCTGTGGATTTTAAGTCGTGAGAGAAAATCCATAAGCACCATTCCTGCAAAGAGACCTATAACTCCTGTAGTCAATATTTTGAAAAATATCGCTATCCAGTAAGCAAGGTCGAATGGACCCACGTAATAGTCTTTCATCTGGGGATTCATGTTAGACTTATTGAAGACCAGTTCACCTGTGTGAAGGGATTCCTTGTCATGGACAAGTCCGGCAGCAATCTTGGCGTCAAATTTGATATCAGGATGGCATTTCGCCTTGCCGCATGTCCCCGGAAGATTGTCCGGGTATGTACTGGATTCAGGGTCTTTGTGGGATTTTGTGTTGTGGTTCCCGTGGCAGTCCGCGCATGTTGCCACAAGCGTATAACCCTTATCCAGCGCTCTCCAGTGAAAGGATTCTTTATATGTATCAAACCTGTCGGTTTTAATCCCGTAGTACCATGCGCTCATCATTTCCTTGTTTGAATGGCATTTCGCGCATGTTGCAGGACTGTTCTGGTGGTTTGATGACGAATTCGGGTCGCTAATTGCCCGGATTTCATG
>JBAQYK010000067.1:0-2848 GCA_049299995.1 Candidatus Methanoperedens sp. | reverse complement strand
GGTCAAAGTCGCCCCAGTCTTCAAGCGTATCAAGCGGTTTTAATCCGTTTTTAATGGAGGCTTCATAGAGCGGGGTGTTAGGGTAAGGAGTGAAAAACGATAGCAATATATCCATGTGAGCAAGTCTGCCCCGCTCTCCGTACACGCATATCATCTTATGTATCTCATTAAACGTAGTCCTGACCTCTTCATTCGTATCCACTCCCGGAATTCCCACCATGAATGAGCCCCGGATGTCAATATCATGCTTCATGCATTTATCGGTGCATATCTTTATCTGGTTCACCTTTGCGCCTTTGTTCATTGCATCAAGCGCATCCTGGAATCCGCTTTCAATACCAATGAAAATCTCATGCACGCCCGCTTTTCGAACAAGCGCCAGAACATCATCACCAATGCGGGAAAGATGTTCCATCCTGCCGTTCACACTCGTCAGCCGGATGCCCAGCTCTTTCTTGATTAAAAGCTCACACAACTCTTTAACACGCCTGACATTCAGGAAAAAATCACTGTCCCGTATCATGAATGTATCGATATTGTAGGTCTTTGCCAGGAATTCGAGTTCAGAAACAACTCTTTGCGGCGCAAGTCCTGACCAGTGCCTGCCGCAGAATACGGGTTCTGAGCAGAAATCGCACCCCGAAGCACAGCCCTGGCTGATGTAATAATCGAGGCAGCGTGTACCGAACTTGTAACCCTTGATGTGGCGCCGAACGTCCACCATATCATAAGGGATCGATGGAAAAATATCAAGATTTTCAAATTTCCGGTCAGGGTTGTTTATGAGGCGACCCGCGTCTTTGTATGATACCCCGGGAATCCCGTCAAGCGATTTATTATCGCGAAGCCTGTGCACCACTTCCTTAAAAGTTAGTTCTCCCTGTCCCCTGACAACTATGTCGATATAAGGGTTTTTAAGTGTTTGAATGGGTTCTGTCGAGGGGTGATAACCTCCCCAGATAACAGGAAGCGCAGGATATTTCTCTTTGACAGCGGCGCAAACGTCAATGCCGTCGCGGATTTGATAGCAGGTCATGCTGCTGACCCCAAGGCAGAGCGCATTTTCGCATGCAGTGAGAATCTGCTCTTTATAATCGCTATCCACCACAGCATTGATGATTTTAACATTGAATTCGTCTTTAACCATTCTTGCGAGGGCAAGAAGCGACAGGGGTACATTGACGAGCGGAACCTGAAGGGATGTGGTTTGTTTGTTTATGATAGCAACTGGATGTTTTACAGGCATCGGGTTAAACAAAATGATGGTGTCCTTTTCCGCTCTTGTGCTCATGGTATTCACATTCTTGGCTTCTTCATTCTTTTTTTTTAACAGGAGCTTTCAAATTAGTATTCCGACTTAAGAATCTATCTATGATCGATCAGGATTTTTGCTCTCATGTAGTCTATGCCAGTAATACAGATATTATGCCTGTCAGGAATATTGCATCAAATGTCCCTCCACCGCCGATTGAAACCACTGGCACACCAAGGTCAGGGATTTTTTTCAGGTTGAGTATGTCGATGCCAAGAATACATCCAAACGTGCCTGAGATATATGCGATAACGGGCGCATTTTGAGGAGAGATAATAATTGCCACAAACGCCGCCAGAAACGGAGGTAGCAGCGCATGGATCGCTATCCCAGAACCTTTTACTGGCCGAGCTATCTTATGAATAATTATCGTAACGAGAAGAATTCCTGATATAACTTCAACCGGTTTTGCCATTGATGACAGGAATACGGACATTATTAATGGAATAACAGCGCCTCCCAGGTTAATAGCTATTGTACTGTACATTTTTAGAGAGGAAGCTGCCAAACCTGACCGAAGCGTATCACTTGCTTTGTCTGATATCACTGGTACATGCGACCTGACCTTTGTTATAGGAATGTTAACGTAACTGAATGGTAGTGATAAAAAAAGGAAATAGACCGAATATTCAGGGGGAAATCCCAGTTTCTTGAAAGTAGTGCCGAAGATATTCAAGCTTATGAATATGAAAACCAACACGAGGATCAAAAACAAGAAAGCAATAACTGATGCTCTGATCCTTGGAAATATTTGATATGACAATTCAACCAACTTTATTCCCTTGTTCTACATTTCCTAAAGCTATACTCAGAAGTACAAAAACAACATATATTATCAGGAAAACTACTCCCTCTCTCCGGTCAATAACGTAACCTGATTTTTTGAAAATTATCAGCAATACCGATAGCACAAGCATGATAATAATTTGATTAATAATAAGTCCTGGAGATATGATAATGGGTCTAATAACAGCCGCAACTCCAAGAACCCACAATATGTTTGCAACATTGCTTCCAATGATATTCCCGAGCGCCATTGTCATGTACCCTTTCCGTGCGGCTGAAACTGAAACAAACAGCTCAGGCAGGGATGTCCCGAGGGACATTAGCAAAAGAGCAATAAGATATTCAGATATGCCAAAAGCCACAGAGAATCCTATTATAGAATTTACAAGAAGCCTTGCCCCTATGAATATCCCAGCCAATCCAATAAGCACTTCGAATATATTTTTTGTCAATCCATCTTTTCCAATAGTCTCCACACCCAGTTCTTTGTATGCGCTGATTGAATGTCTCAGATAAAAGATGTACAGAATTATGAATACAGCCCCGCCGATCCTCCCGATTCCACCGGTAGCAATGATGAACACCGATGCAAAAATCAGTATCATGAGATGTATCCAGCCGCTGTATATCTCTGTATGTTTTATGATAAGCGGCTTAATAATACAGGTCAGACCAAGTATCAGGGCTATGTTGGTGATATTGCTCCCTATGATATCCCCGGCGGCTATTTGACCGTGGTCAATGTAAGAG
>JBAQYK010000066.1:0-1830 GCA_049299995.1 Candidatus Methanoperedens sp. | reverse complement strand
GCTTTACTTCGCAGACACGTATGCCCACAGGCATACGTGGATACCGCATAAAGCGAGGTGTCGCTTTATGAAAATCCTGAAAAAGGGGCTTAAGTTCAATGAAGGTGAGATTTCACTTGTCACTGAATCCCTGGATGACCTCTGGCATTTGAAATATATACTTGAGCCCGGGGACATTGTATATGCTTTCACAAAAAGGACTATAGAAGGCGCAACTGATAAATTAAGACCGGAAAAAGCCGATAAAAAAACTGTGCGCCTCGGAATACAGGTCGAGAAAGTCGAATTCCATAAATTTTCAAACCGCCTGCGCGTACACGGGACAATCGTGGACGGAATCGATGTCGGTGCATACCATACGCTGAACATCGAAGATGGTACAAACCTTTCAGTAATAAAAAAATGGAAAAACGACCAGCTTGAGCGCATCAAGGAAGCCCAGATAGCATCATTGCGCCCGAAGGTTATAATCGCTACAATAGAAGAAGGGGAAGCTTGCATAGGAACGGTGAGACAGTTCGGAGTAGAAGAATCTTCTTCCCTGCGGCAGTCGCTTGGAAAAGGTGAAGGCAATAGACGAAATGAGTTCTTCGGCGAGCTGGCATCACAATTGAAATGGGCTGCGGAAAAAGTGGAAGTTGTAATCCTTGCCGGTCCCGGGTTTACTAAATCAGATTTTTTTGATTTCTTGCAGGCAAGAGAGCCTGAACTTGCAAAAAAAACAGTTCTTGAGGATACCTCCTCCATCGGTGTGTCGGGTTTCCAGGAAGTCCTGCGGCGCGGCGCGGTCGACAGGATAACGCAGGAATCCAGAATAGGCAGGGAAGCAAATCTCATAGAGGAATTGATGAAAGAAATCTCAATAAGCGGCAAGGCTGCTTATGGCATGGAGGACGTCAGGAACGCGCAAAGCCTCGGCGCGATTGAGACTTTGTTAATCGCAGATGAACTGCTGCGCACAGAACGCGAGGGCGGCGCGATTGATGGTTTTTTAAAAGATGTAGAACACTCACAGGGAAGGATAGTGGTATTCAGCACCGAGTTCGAACCCGGAAAGAAACTTGAATCCCTGGGCGGGATAGCTGCGCTTTTGCGCTTTCGGGTGGCTCCATGAATTTTGTGAATGCTGCGTCGGACATCAGGTATCTTCTTGAAAGGGGTTATCCGCAAAAAGCGGTCGTATTATTTGTGTGCAATCACTACAGGCTGGGCGAAGAGTCAAGACGCCTTCTTTCAAGAACCGTTATAGCAAAGGCGGTTTCAGAAAAACGACAATCAAAATTCCTGCCGTGCGAAGAAATAGAGGGGAATAATATCATAATTGACGGGTACAATATCATAATCGGGATGGAAAGTATACTTCTGAAAAAAGCATTCCTTTGCGATGACGGGGTAATAAGGGATATGAGGGGCGTTTTCAGGAATTTTAACGTTTCAAAAAATACAGAACATGCGATTGAATTGATATTCCGTTTTTTAAAAGAAAATAACCCCACTGATATATGTTTTCTTTTAGATTCGCAGATAAGCAAAAGCGGTGTGTTTGCAAGGAGTTTGCGTGAAAAAATGTGTAATTACGGGTTAAAAGGGAACGCAAAGACCTCAAAACACGTAGATTATGATTTGAAGATTTCGCGTGACGTTGTTGCTTCAAGCGATGGCGTGATAATCGATGCAGCAGAAAAGGTCGTGAATTTCCTCTCTTGCATGGTGGCAAAATATCCCAATATTGGGGCAGGAGTTGCTAAAATAAGTGAGTTTCCCGGACAGGTAGCATGAAAAAAATAGGCATAGCGGTAACAGACCCTGATGATTGGACAGGCATTGCTC
>JBAQYK010000065.1:0-9476 GCA_049299995.1 Candidatus Methanoperedens sp. | reverse complement strand
TGTTTTTCCATTCCACTGTGCTGTGGCAGCAGGGAGTATATACAGCCCGGGCTTTTGCGGCGCAACGTAGTAACTGAGGGTTGTAGATTTTTTTGGTCCGAGCTGGATATCCCAGTCAAGATTTTTTGCTGTAAGTTCTTCCGGTATGTTGTCACTGACATGGATTGATTTTTCATCCAACCCTGAATTGTATATAAAGAGCTGCACAGTCACGTTATCATCATCCGTATCCGCAGGGGCGCGTTTTACCAGAGATACTTCAGGAGTAATATAGATGTCCTTACTTTCAGTCTGGATATAAGCATTGTTATTATAATCGCGTGTCTCGATTTTCGCGCTGATAGTGACAGTGGAATTAGCAGTCGCCGGGATTATTTGTGATTGAAATGAATGTGCACCTGTAATGCCTGTTGCAGAGAAACTATTTTGCTGTATTTCCGCAGGCGGGTTAGTCTCTATATTTATGCCCATTATATTCTGGACAAAATCACTTGAAGTATTTATTGTAACCAGTATGGTCTCATCCGGAAAATATTCGTCCTTATCTGTTAATACCATCGCTTTAATCACAGGAGCCTTATTCGTAAAGAGTTCAAGGTCTACAAAACCTGTTTTATTTATGTCCCTGACGGCGATTCTCAGGGTTCCATAATCTTTTGAGTCACCGGATGAGAACGCACCGGTTTGCTCCGCGCTTTTGTTTGATATTACCAGGTTTACCGAGTCGCTGCCGAACGTATCAATACGGAGAGAATAATCATCTATCGTGTAGGTGTCACCCCATTTCAATAGTGTTCTGGATAATGGTCTAAAGATGTCTTTAGTTTCAAATTTACTCATTGAAATCCATGAATAATCCCCATATATCCCGAGGAGGGTTATCATGATATTATCGTATTTTTTGGTGTCGTTCAGATTAAACTCTTTTGTTTCTACAAGAGCCTGGTTTTTGTAAACGCTTATGTCAGCTCTTGTATTATCCAGGATTTTTGATTTTATGAAATAATTTTCAAAGAATAAGGATTGGTTGGATTTAATAAATCCTGATTGTTTGGCAGCCCAGACATCAGCCGTGCTGGCAGATGCAACAGGGAGGAAACATATAATTATGAAACATATTACAATTTTTATGTTCATTATACTTATAATTGAATTCAATTGGTTTAAACTTTTCTTGTGGCAATAGGATACAAAATCCGATAGAGTATATATACCTCAAGGAAATATATATTAAGTGTACTAAATGACAAAACCAATACTATTATTACTCATGATGATAATAATAACCCATTTACCGGGATATAATGGTCAAGGAGAAAGGTATGTTTAAAGACTTATCGGGAAAATTTGAGTTAGCAATACCCGAAGGGTCTCTTATTAAAAAACTTGAGAGGATTAAAAAAACTTCAGCTATTCCTGATACAAGCGGCGCCATGTTACCTGATGTAATAAAACAGCTCAGGGAGGAACTTAAAAAAACCCCTGACGAGCTGAATAAACAAATCGAAGACATTGTCAATTCAAAAATGGAGCAGGTAAAAGCAACATCGGATGCAGTAAAAAACCTTGAAACCCAGTTCAGCAAGATAGAACAAATCGCCTCATCCGGAAAAAAGAGCACAGAGACTTTTAAAGAAAGGCTGGATAAAATGGATGAAACTATCCTGGAGTTATTATCGTTATATGAAGTAGTCTCAAGCACGGTGAACCCTTTCCTGGATAATAAAACAGCCGGTGTAGCTGAAAAGGTGGTAGACCTTGAGAGAAAGGTGGAAGAACTGAGCATGAAAGCCCCAGAGATGCCATCAATTCTTACACAGGATATTGATAATAAATTCAAAACTCTTGAAAGCAACCTGGAAGAACTTAAGAATACAGTCGGTTCAAAAGCCGCTGTAGACGAAGATGCTTTAGTTGAAAAGGTTGCAGGGCAGGTTTTAGAACGCATAAAACCAACCGGACTGGAGACGTCAAAGCCGGGAATATCTCCACCCCATCGAGTTCCTCCGCAGGCATTCACGCAAAAACAGGCAAAAGTTCCTCAATACGGAGTCCCTCAATATGTTGAGAATCAAGAGGTAAAACTGTCTTTTATAGATAGCAGTTCCGAATCTTCCATTATTCTCCTGAACTGGATACAATTCCTTATGGAAAAAGTTGGACGGAATAATTTGCCTGATATACTTGAATATTATGTTGATATTGGCTGGATAAGTGAAGAAGTGAGTTCAGTAATGATGGACTATGCGAGCGGAATAGATTATTATGTGGAAAGACCTACATGGAAACTCCTGCCCGAGGACCACACGAAATCCCTTATGTTTATTGAACAGTTAAGGGGCAAAAAGATAGATAAGAACCTGATTTCAAAACTCGAGAGAAATCTTGACAAAATCATCCACAGCAGTGAAATATTTGTTACTTAATTTTTCTTCTTTTTTCTTCCGTATGTGTAGAACAGCAGGATAGTTAAAAGAGCGCTGCCTGCTATTGATACAATTGCAAGACCTTGCTGTGAGTTTTTGTATGCGTATATTGAAATCAGCGTGCCAAGGGACATTGCCACAGGCATTAACATGCTTAGCGTTGTAAATTCTTTTGATACCATTTTTACCTCCATCAAATCAGTCGAATAATTGCAGCAAACGAAACTTCTGCCGCAAGCGCAGATAGCCATACCATGCCTACAAAGTGAATATATGAATTAAAAAGACTGCCTCCATCCACAGCCCTTAACATAAGAGCAGATAAGAGTGAGTGCCCTACCATCATACTCATAAGCAATAGTGCAAGGAAATTTATATCGACCACACTGCCAATCGACAGTATCGATGCCATACCCCCGGGCATTTCCATAGCTGAAAAGATATCGATAAGCATCTTGACGATCCCGAGTGTAAGAAACATGGTGAAAGCAATTCCGCCTGTCAGCCCGTAAACTTCACCAACAAGACTCTGGGAAAGAGAGTAGCGCAATTTTCTCAATGAGATGATTCGCATAAAGTTATCCCCGATTATTTCGCCTATGACTTCGGGTTTTCCGCCCTTATCGATTCCTTCGGCAAATATGGTAGCGAATCTCTCAATAAGGTTACTGCCGGTGCCGGCTGCAAAATAATTCCAGGACATGGATTTATTGATTCTAGTCTCAAGCCGTTTATATAAATCATTGACATCGGCAGTCAGAGGACCAAAATCATGGTAGGTCAGGTTCCGTAGCGATTCCCTGATAATGCCACCCCTCGCGCCTGACGTTGAGCCGAGGGCGCGTACGAATGATGAAAAATTATCGTCTTTCCTTTTTATCAACTCTTCCTCCCTCCGCGCATAATAACCGGTTATGGCAAGAGGAGTAAGGGCTATTGCAATCATTATGGTAACAGGGAGTCCTCCGCCAACCACCAGCAGTATAATGGATAATATCGAACTCCCGATTATAGAAATCGGGAAAGACATACGTATAACCCTGTCAGCTTCCGTATCAATATTCAGAGTATGCCATATTTGATCTTTTGGCGCCTTGGTTTTCATGACATACACAATTATTCCTTCAGCCCCCAGGAAAGTCAAAATAGAACCTACCATGAGACCAAGAGGGTCCATGCCTGTAATTATTGGCATTATCAGAGCTATTGAAGTAAGGAAGATGAGCGCGGTCATCATCGCGACAAATATCTCTTTTGTCATCTGGATTTCATTGAGGGATTTTTTATACATCGTTTCGAATTCGTTCATCACGACTTTTTGCTCCGTCCATACGAACTGCTCAAAGGGTTCTCCGGCTTCGGCAGAATGCGCCAGCCTGTCAAGAAAATCCGCAAAAATCGAAGATGGTGTCCTTTTTGCAATGAACCTGCATGCCTGTGCAAGACTGAGATTCCAGTCGTCCATCAGTGAAAAAATCTTACCGTTTTCAGTTGCAAGATAACCATAAGATTCATGCATTGAAATATGGCGGATAACCTCCTTCCTTGCCATGTTGGATGCTGCCAGCACACCCATATGGGTGATATAATAATGCATGTTAAGGTCTATCTGGCTTTTTTTTGCTTCCATCACTGAAATGGGGTAAAAAATTACAACCCCTATAAAGAGCACAGGCACAAGTAAAAGCACATACATGAAGCCGGATACAAGGTCGGGTACTAGGAGGAGCAAAACTACCGGGAAAAAAATCCCCATAGATATAACCGGCAGTGCAAACTTCATTATGTATTGCTCCTTGGTCATATCCATACAGTTAAATGCTTTATCTAACATGGTTCACCTATAGCGTGAAAGGAAGGTTGTCAACGCCCCCCCTCTCGAAAGCCCATATAATATCTTTTACTTTATAATAATCTGTTATATTTTGTTCCGTCATTCTTTCAAGGACTTTTGCCCTGAGTTCAAGTTCTTTGTAAATCTTTTTTTTATCAGCATACCCAAGTTTTTGCGCCACAAGAGTTTCAAGGATATAACTGTTGTTCAATCCCCTGAAATGATGCTTATCATTAATAGGTTCCCACTGGAAAACCGCCCTGGTCACCACTCCTTTTGACTCTTCCATATATCCCTCAATTTCCTCAACTGCGACGCACCTGCGCAAGGACACCCCCTGCCTGTAAACTGCCTGCAGTATTAACACCACGTTCAGGTTATCGATGAACGTAACCGGCACTTTAATCGGGTCGCCTGTAATTCTCTGGATGAGCTTTTTTACGGATGAAGCATGGAACGTAGCCATGACAGAATTACCTGCCTGCATTGCCTGGAATGCTACTGACCCTTCCACGCCTCTTATTTCCCCCACAATCACATAGGTAGGACGCGAACGAAGCGCAAGCTTCAATAGTGTAAACATATCCACCTGTGAGTTTTTAGGACCTGTTTCCCGCGTAATCATCTGCTGCCACATTTCTTGCGGAGCCAGGACTTCTGCGGTGTCTTCGACACTGTATACCTTGCCTTTCGAATGTATAAAAGGTAATATTGCATTAAGCGCAGTGGTTTTTCCACTTGCGGTTTCACCGCTCACAAAGACGTTCATGCCATTTTCAAGGCACAACCACAGGTAAGCCGCTATCTCAGGGCTGATACTGCCCCACTTTATCAGTTGCGTTACACTGGTTGGAATGGCACTGAACTTCCTCATGGTAAACGAACTGCCGCGCCTGCTCACTTCACGGCTGTAGATGATATTGATACGCGAACCGTCAGGCAGCGCCCCATCGGATATCGGTCTGAACTCACTTACAGGTCGTGCAATACGCTCGCTCATAACCCTCATCCAGTCATCAAGTTCCATATCTGATGAGAAATGGACGTTCGTTTCCGTCATACCGAAAATTTTGTGTACTACAAATATTTTGTGTTTTCCTATATCGTGAATGTCTTCAAGATACGGGTCCCTGATGAGCGGTTCGATTATCCCGTTACCCACTACGTTCCTGTCGATAAAATATTTAATTTTTTTTAACTGTTCGTCTGTTAATGCAACTTTATCCTTCTCTCTTGTAGTTTCTCCTATGACAGTTATTTTTTCCAGGAGTTTCTTGATATGTTCCCTGAGTTTTTCTGGCGTTTCTGCAGCGGGTTGTTGCGGGGTATTTTTTAGAATTATACCTAATATTTCTTCGCATTTGGTTTTCTCAACATCTGTCATCTCGGGTTCTATCGAATAGTATTTAACCGGGTTTCCCGGGCTCCCGTAAACATGAATAAAAATCGGGTCTCCCACAGGATAAATTAAATTAATATTTTTTTTATCTATATCTCTTGGAAGCTGAGGCACGAACGCAGGTACACTGCCAGTTTTTTCCTGGAGTTCCCGGACATATTTTCCGAGATGGGGATTGTTTTTAATTGCTTCTTCAAGCGTCATTGTACCTCAAACCGGGAACGGAACTCCCTCCAGACCGCGCTCCCTATAAGCTTTCACGATTTCAAAAGTCTCCATAAAATCGAATATTCCATGTTCAACCATTGCATCAAGAATACGCGCCCTGGTTGCGAGTTCGTCATAGATTTTCCGTTTATCCTTGTAACCCTGTCTTACTGCAATCTTTTCTTCGAGGATGTAACTGTTGTTCAATCCCCTGAATTCATGCGCGTCGTTTGCAGGATTCCACTGAAAAACAGCTCTCGTTACAACGCCGCCCGCTTCTTCGTAGTACCCTTCAAGTTCTTCCATTGCGGCAATCCGCCTGATAAGCATACCATTCCTGTACATGGCGTGAAGTACTACGCATACATTGAGGTTATCAATAAACGTGACTGGAACGTTTATAGGGTTGCCTATAAACCTCTGTATCATCCTTTTCACAGATGAGGCGTGAAAAGTAGCCAGCACAGGATGACCTGTCTGCATTGCCTGGAATGCAACTGCACCCTCCACGCCCCTTATCTCACCCACTATAATATAATTTGGACGTGAACGCAGCGCAGCTTTTAGAAGAGTAAACATGTGGACCTGGGATTCCTCGGCTCCTTCCTCCTTTGTTGCCAGTTGCTGCCATACATCATGGGGGGGCGTAACTTCAGTGGCATCCTCTGCGCTGTATATCTTGGCTTTTTGGTCTATGAATACGAGCGTAGCATTCAGGGCAGCGGTTTTTCCGCTGGCGGTTTCTCCGCACAGGAATATGCTCATCCCGTTTTCAAGGCACAGCCATAGATAAGCGGCTTCTTGCGAACTCAGTGTCCCCCATTTGATGAGCTGGGTTATGGAAAGAGGAGTTTTTGTAAATTTCCGTATTGTGAACGAACTCCCGCGCCTGCTGATATCGTCACTGTACGCGATGGCAATACGTGAACCGCTGGGTAAAGTACCGCCTGCTATTGGGTTTGCATCACCGATTGGTCTTCCAATCCGTTCGCTCATGGTCCGGAGCCAGTTATCAAGCGATTGCTTTGAATCAAACTGTATATTGGTGTTGATATTTCCGAATATCTTATGGACAATTGCGACCGGATTTAATCCTATGCAGTGGATATCTTCAAGATAAGGGTCACGAAGTGTGGCTTCAACAGGACCGCCATCAACTATATCCCTTACTATCAGGTAACTGAATTTATTATATTCTTCTTTAGTGATGGAAATTGCTAACGGCGCAAATAATCGCTTTTGAATCGTGCCAATTTTTACAGTATCATCAAAAAGCGATAGCAAGGATTGTTTAAGCTGATCTTTTGAGACCGAAACTTTGATTTTAAGTCCTTTCTCAAGTACTTTTTCAACTATAAGGTTGAATTTATTAATTTCGTCATGTTTCAGGCGCGGTTCAATCACAAAGTATTCTATATCCTTTCCCGTCTCACCGTAAATATGTATGAATATCGGGTCCCCGACAGGATATATTATATTGGGCGTTTTTTCAAGCGCCATCTCACGGGAAAGCTGGGTGATAAATAAAGGCACGCTTTTCTTATTTTTTTGAAACTCGGTAAGGTATTCCGAAAGATGCGGGTTGCGCTTTTGTGCATCATCAAGCGTTTCGTTCATTTCCATCACGACACTGATGCTATCTCAACAACCAGACCTACGTTTGATTCTATCCTGAAACCAATCATACTTTCAACGGATGCAGCCGCGCCTGTGAACTTATTTACGATTATGGTCCTCTTGATACTGCTGCCGAGGGTGCTTACTTTCAAATGAAGGTTTATGTCGCACGCGCCAGCCAGTTCTGAAAGGATATTGGACTGGAGTTCGGACGATTCAATAGCGAGAATAATAGTCTTTTTCATTCCGGTCAATCGTTTGAAAAATGATATGAGTTCAAGGCTTTTTTCTACATTAACGCTGTGTTTTATGAGTGACGATAATGTATCTATTATTATTACATCGTTATCATAGAGTTCCTTCCCGCTTCTTAATCTTTCAATGAAATCCAATCTTGATGGCGCGGGGTCCATGATGGAAAGAACAGGGATGTATAATAGTTTCTTTTTTAACAGGAAATGAGCTATTTTATAGTTGAGTGAATACATCTGGTTGATAAAACCTTTTGTTGTAAGCTGGGTTGAAACATAGGTCACAGATGTGGAGTTCTCCATCAATCCGTACGCAATCCTCTGGCATACTGTGCTTTTTCCGCTGCCGCTTCCTCCTTCTATAATTGCAATAGAACCTGAGGGAAACCCTCCTCCCAGTTTCTTGCACAGTTCATCGCCTCCTAACTCAAAAGAACGAAAGCCATTGCTCATAAATATCAAGTTATCCTGAAAGGCATTGTATCAAATACGCCATTTCCAGCGACTACCCGGACTGTATGGTCTCCTGATGTAAGCGCTGTAGTAGTTGTGTAATTCAATCTAAGGACGTAGGTGGGGTACCAGATAGAGCCGCCCTCCATTATGGTCATTTTACCAGTTACGTTTGTGTAATTCCCATCGACGAACATATTGACGCTGCTATTATCAAGCGTGGATTTCCCTGTGTTTTTTACATAGAAGCTGTAATTAGTTCCCACATACGGAATCGCTGCAGGGTCGTTGATTATGGTAATATCTGTTTTTAACTGGTCAGCCAGTGTCTTGCTATTAATGGCGTAAGATGCTGTGATGGATTGCACATTAGTGGTAACAACGCCAATCACACCCACAGCTATCACGATGGCGCCTATGAAGAATATGAGTTGGGTTATTCCTTCGCCTGGCATATTTAATCCCTCACTACTTCACAATCTTTATTTTGTCCAGGTATACACTTTAATGTCACTGACTGCACACCCATGTTTCCATCAGTATCTACAGCAGTTAAGTAAAAATAATCAGTATTGCATGAGGGGGTGCACATTACTTGGTAATCCATACTAGTTGCTGTATAATTCCCTGGTATTTGGGTGATGTAATCTATGGTTGGAGGACAGACTGCAGAAGGAAGGCTGGTCATACCATATAATAGATAATAAGCTACCCGGGTATCATCTGTAGCACTATTCCACGAGAAAGTATAAGTTGTATTAGCCTTGATAGCCTGTCCAGAAAAATTGGTTGGAGTTGTTGGTGCAATTGTTTTAACACCATTACTTGCTGTCATCATCAATCTTAATGGATAAATGTATTCAACGTTATAAATATAAATATTTGGAACCTGCATGGATGAATTTGTCAGGGGTGTCCACACATTACCTGAAGTTACGTCAAACGGAAAATAAGATAAGTTATAAAATATAGTGGAATTTTTTGGATTTAAGACTACGCTGCCATTGTTTCTGACTGTCAGGTATAGGGTATAAGGTCCAAATTGTGCAGATTGGCGTCCAAGATATGGATATTGACCAGATAAACACGTATTGACAATTGTAAGTCCTGTCTGCGCCTTCCCTGCCTCCCTCTCAGCATAAATATTCTCAGCCTTCAATGGAGCAATCTGGCTGTCCTTTACAACCCCGTAGGTAACCGCAGTTATCATTACAACCGACATAACCATAAGAGCTACAAACATTATGACTGCAAATCCCATTTATCTCACCTAAGGCACGAGGTAATAA
>JBAQYK010000064.1:0-4259 GCA_049299995.1 Candidatus Methanoperedens sp. | reverse complement strand
CTTCAATTTGTTCGAGGCGTTCTATATCTTCAAGAGTTGAGGGGTTCATTTTTCATTCAGGATTTTTAAAATATCATCTGCTTTTGCATTAATAATCTTAACCGATTTTTTACTGTTTGTTAAACCTGTGATTATCCGGACATCCCGCGAATTAACATTGAATAAACCTGACAGGAATGATATAAGCTCTGCGTTGGCTTTGCCTTTTTGCGCCCGTTCCGAGAGCTTTACTTCGATGCGCTTGCGCCATGGGTTATATCCGTGCACCCCGGTCTTTTTTGCTCCTGCTGAAATCTCAAGGTCGATGATGACACCGTCATGGGCAGGCTTAATGGCATCTTTCATTACTTTATGTAAAGGGTGGGAATAGTATTAATTATGTTGTTGTGAGGATATTTCCAGAGTTTACTTCGGGAAAAGCTTCGATACACCTAATATTACCACAGCCTTGCCATTTCATGATATATGCACCGCTCTCATCTATGTATACAAAAGTATTAGCATAACGCTGTTTTCCTTTAATCACATCATCCTTGCCAACCCAGCATCCAGTGTTAATGAATGTTTTATTTCCTATATCTGCATTAGGTCCATATGAGCCTGCAAAATGGGTATGGCCAAAAACCACAACATCGGCAACTATCGTATCCTTATCTTTTTTATAATATCCACTATTTATAATCTCTTCAACGGTCTTATCTTTTGATTTTATCATGTCGTAGACGATTCTCTGGAGATGAACAACAACACCAGGAAACGAGCTTATTGCAAAGAAACCGGTGCCTGCTGCCCATATAACAATATATGTAAATTGGGATGGTTGATGAAGCAAATAGTATGACCAACCTAAATAGACCCCTAAAATAACCAAAATACCCCATATTAAATTAGTAAAGAATTTATATTTTAAATAGTGGTTCAAAAGCAGGTTCCAAACATATCTGAGCCCAAAATATAACAATGCAATTGTTACAATAAATAAAATAACATTCATTAGATCCAGGAATCTGGATATTATTAGTTTTTCCAAACCATACATCCCCCCAAAGAACAGAATTAAAAATGCTATAAGATTTTCCATCCAGTGTTTTTTGGTGTAAGTAATATTGAAGAGACTCTGGAACCAGGCAATGGGATCCCAGCTCTCACCTATAAAACGCGATACCTTCCTGAGGACATCCTGTTCTTTGTCAAACTGTTGGCCGTGAAGAAAAAAGTATGTACGATTTCCTTTTCCTGCATTAAAGCCTCTTGGTATGCCGGTTTGTTTATCTGCTTCAGGATAGTGGCTGTCATGTACCTCAAATTTGGTACCATTGGGCAAGGTAACAAAGTTAACATAATCTTCAAGCTCGCCAAGTGAATCGTCATGATTACCCACCACGTAAACTTTTTCGAAGTCCGCCTGAGAGAGAATAGAGAAAGGTTTCGTGCTTTTCATGATAACGTTATCCCTGTTTCCATCCTTAGGATCCCATAGTTCCAGAATGTCGCCAAGAAGAACCATTTTTTCAGGTTTTATTATGGTAACCTCTGAATCTTTACCATCAGAATATTTATAATTCACTTTCTCAGGTTGATTGTTCAGCCCATGCACCCATTCTAAGAAATCACAGAACTCGGATTGATTGCAGGAGTCACTACCTAAGTGCACATCCGATACAACGATATAAGCCATAATACACCCGGAATTCCATTGGATTGCGGGAATAAATACTTTCCCCCAAATTCTAAATTAAAAAAATTTCAATGCTTATCATTATTATAATAAAGTATATATACGGTGAAGTATAAGAGTTTAATCGGTGGAATATGTTTGGCTATCCGTTTGGTTCGAAGAGAAGGTTATCTATATCAGTTCCTCCACCGCGTCCGAGATTTTACTGTGAAAAATTGTGTATGATGGTCACACTGTGCAGGTTAACAGGTTGCACGTCTTACAACCAATGCCAAAAAACCACTAAAACGTTATAGAAAATGCAAAAAGTGACAAATGTTATACTTTTCAGAACTAACTTTTGAACCAAATAATCGGTAGACATTCCCCTCCATCAAACTAATATGCATATATTGTTATTATATACCTGATAAATCATGATACGACTTGGTAAAATCGCTTTCGCTAACTGTGATTTCCCGTATTACGCTTTAGAGCGAAACAGGGTAAAAGCGCAGGGCATCGAGATTAAGGAAGCGCATCCGGTTGAACTTGCACGGCTCTTGTTTGATGGCGAGCTTGATATCAGCCCCATTTCTTCAATCATGTATGCAAAACGGGATGACCTCCTCATATTACCCGGTCTTTCCATTACTTCAAATGATTTTACAAAAAGCGTACTGATATGCTCAAACGGGGCGTCGGATTTTTCAGATTTTGAAGGGAAAACGCTTTGCATTCCCGAAACAACAGCAAGTTCGGCAACCCTGGTTAAGATAATATTATGGCGAAAAGGCGTGAACGTAAAAATCAAGCAGTGCCATGGAACTGATATAGACCGGATGCTAAACCAGGGCGATGCGGCTCTTTTGATAGGGGACAGCGCCATCCATGCCATAGGGAAATATCATATTATTGCAGACCTCGGCAATGAATGGAAGAAGCTGACAGGCAAAAAGATGGTCTATGCATTGTGGGTTGCAAGGGAGGAATTTGCAGAACAGCATCCTGATAAGGTAAGATACGTTCTGGATACCCTCCTTCAGTCAAAGGACTACGCTTATAACAACATTAGCGAGATTGCCAATTTCATAGGGCAGCAAAAAGAAATCGATTGCGGTTTCATGCGCGAGTACCTCCATACGCTGAATTACGATTTAGACGAGGAAAGCGTAGAGAGCCTTAAATTATATTTTGAATATGCAAAAGAATGCGGAATAATCGGAGAGGTCAAACTTCGGTTTTTTGATGGTTTGGTTAAAGACACTTCTTTGAGTGATATTAATGATTAAACTCTGGTTTCTGTTTTTAATTTTGATAATTGCAGCCATGTCTGGTTGTACAGATAATGAACAGATTGTGAATGCAACGATTACCCCGGCATTCACCGTACCTGAGCCCTCCACAGTATATGTTGAAATCAAAAGTTTCCAGTTCAACCCTTCCGAAGTCAGGGCAGTCAAAGGCACGACTGTACGATGGACGAATATGGACAGCGCCCGGCATGTTGTAAATGGGGAAGGTTTCAGTTCTCCTGTTCTCAACAAACGGGGCGTGTGGAACTATACTTTTAATAAAACCGAGACTTTTGAATATAATTGTTCAGTTCATCCTTCAATGCCGCATGCACGTATAATCATAACATGAAAACATCATATCATATTCCTTTTTTAATCGACCTGAAACTTCACAGCCTTGCTTTTACTTCCCCCGGCTGGTACCGAAGCGTAACCACCCTGCTTCTCCCGCGCTCCCCCTTGCCCGTAAAATCGGCATCTATGAGCCTGACAGAGCTGAGCTTGTTGAGCATCTCATAGAAAGTAGTGTAACCAAGAGCGGTTTGCAAATGGAATATCTCATAAAGCTCGCCTGAATTGGATTGCGGTGAATCCGCTATCAGGGAAATGAGGCTTTTCTCGTCCTCTTTCAGCGCCCGCATAACATAAGAAAGGTGTATAAGCCGCGATTTTTCATAAGCAGACTCAACGTCTTCGGGCGATATAGTCCTGTTCGCACGGCGCTCCGCGTTAAGAGCGGCGCGTTTCAGGAGGTCTATTCCTACACGTAAATCCCCAAGCGCAAAAGTATGCCCTGCGACCTTATCCAGCACAGCGCCGTCAAGCACATTAGGATAAAACCCGAGTCTTGCGCGGTTTGACAGGATGTCCTTGATTTCATCATACGAATATTTCGGGAACTTTATCTCTTCGGGCAGGAATACGGATTCCACTTTGGGGTCAAATATGTGGGGCACGCCGGTATCGCTCAGGATTGCGATAACCCCGACACGCGCTCCCGGATTCGTTTCGTGCGCGCGAAGCAGGGAATACAGCACATCGTTGGCTTCGTTCTCGTAGAAAAGATAGTTCATATCGTCAAGCGCAACCACAAGCACTTTCTCATGTTCCGCCAGATATTTTGCTACTTCACCGAACACTTTTTTGAAAGAAACGCCTGATGTCGGTGGAGCAAAACCGATAAGTTTTTTGAAAACCTGGGAAAATACCGCATACCTTGTGGAATTTACCTGGCAGTTCACAAGCACGGGGACTATTTTCGGCGTGTGTTTCGCGATTTCTTCAAAAATCTTGATCACTGCCGT
>JBAQYK010000063.1:0-2903 GCA_049299995.1 Candidatus Methanoperedens sp. | reverse complement strand
TCGTGGAACATTACGGTGAGGTTATCAAAGAAATTTGCAGGATATTTTGATATAAGGTCTCTTTCCACACCTGCGCCGACGCGTATATCCTGCGCGTAAAATCCTGTAACAACCACAATCAGCAAGCCAATGATGAGAATCCAGTCAACATCGGCGTTCCGCGCCTGGATATCTGTGCTCTTAAAGGCGAGCCTTCTGATTATTGCAATGGCGATACCCGCAACCAGCATGTATCCGAGAATATCATTTAGAGGTTCAAGGGACTTCCATACGCCTACAAAGTAAGTGTAATCTTCATTAAATACGAACGGACCGGCAAATTCAGCCGCTGCCGCAACAATGGTCAATATCAATAACCCGACCCAGCCCCAGAAAATCAATATGTGCATCAACCATTCAAGCTTCCTGCGCCTGAATGTCCTTCTCTGGAATCCCACGTCAAGAATTAATACTTCAAGGGCATGCCCGATGCCTTTTTCAAAAATCCTGCTTATGATTAATTTTAGGGCGCCCCATGCACCTGTGGGTTTTGTTGCGCCTTCGGGGATTCCCCGTCCCCATTTGTCCAGTTGTATGTACATTCCTACAAGGAACAGGATTACGGAAATAATCGCCGTAATAACCATTATTCTCCAATCGATGAAGAGCGTATCGAATACTGTTTTGCCGAGTATTGTAAGACCTTCTGTCATTTTATCCTCCTTTTTCTGCCGGTGACGGCTTTCCTTCCCCTAAGAATCAATGTCATATTAAGCTTTCGATATGAGTATCTATATAAGCGTTTTAAAAGCCACGCCCAGTAATTTAATAAGCTGCTTCTTATCCCCGCTTGTTATGAGCTTTTGCAGCAGTATTGAAGGATGATCCATATCGCCGTATTCTGTGATTGCTTCCCTGATATCCGGCTTGTTCAGGAAAGAAATGAATTCGTTCAGGTTTTCATCGCTCAATTTCCCGAGGCTCTTATGAATCCTCATTCCGATGGCAAGTTCACGACCTACGGCGCTGCGCCACCTTTTTTCGTATTCCTCAGGCATGGCTTCTTTTCGCGATGCCCTGGCTGCAACCTCGCCTGCTATCCTGGCGCACACCGCGCCCATGTAAATGCCTCCTCCAGACGTTGGTTTCACCTGCCCCGCCGCATCCCCGACAAGCATCACGCTATCGGTTGCGGTTTTCTTCGGGGGACCGAGTGGAATTCCCCCGAGCACAAATTCGGTTCGTGAGCCTCTGTGCCTTGAGGCAACGACAGGGTGCTTTAGCAGTTTTTCGAGGCAGTGCCTTGCCGGCACGCCGGGATTTTTTGCAAGACCTATGCGTGCCAGTCCGTTAAATGGCACTGCCCAGGCAAAAAAACCGGGAGCGATGTCGTTGCCAGTGAATATCTCAACAAATTCAGGGTCTTTTGCAGTGTATGGGGCTTCGAACTGGATGCCGGATAAGAATTTCTCGCATCCGGGAAGCCCTGCCGCCCTTGCCACGCTGCCCTGTATCCCGTCCGCCCCGATAACGACATCGGCGTGAATCTCTTTTTTCTCGCCGCTGGATATCACAGTGATTTTTCCTTTCTCCATGCCGATAAAGCGCGTTTTTATAAGCATATCGACTCCGGCATCCAGCGAGCGCTCCACAAGCGTCCTGTCAAAGATTTTCCTGTCGATGACATACGCTTTTACTTCTTTTCCCTGCACGCACAATTCTTCCCCGTCCGGCGCGTACACAAAAGCGCCCTTCATCCTGTTCAGGACGAAATTTCCCTCGCCGAGCTCGCATTCCCTGAGCGCGGCTGTGCTTATGAGTCCTGTGCACTGGACTGGTGAGCCGATGCTGGCGTGCTCTTCTATCAGTAGGGTGCTTGCGCCGTTTAATGCTGCGTATTTTGCTGCTATTGCGCCGGCGGGACCTGCGCCGACTATGATGACATCGTAGTTCATTGTTTCTTGTTCCGTAGTCTATTGGAGTGAATAGAACTCTCACCGCAAAGAGCGCAGAGTCCGCAAAGTATAGTCATAAATCAGCACAACCTTGAAATATCATTTACAACTTCTTCTAAATTATTTTGCACAATATAAGCGGGATATCTTCGGACACCCCAATTCTCAAGGCGCAAATGAGTATCACGTAAACTATCGTATTCGGCTTTATTCTGGTGCGCTTTATCACCATCGATTTCGATGTCAAACTTTTTCTGATTTACAAAAAGAGCAAAATCTAATCTATATGCCTGCTTATTTTGGATTAGAACATTATATTGTGGAATAACATTGATATTCTTTTTTCTAAGTTCATCAAATAATAATTTTTCTATGCTTGAATCAAAAGTTATTTCTTTTTTATTCCGGATTTGATTATAATATTCTGCTAAAGATTTAAGAAATCCTTTTTCATTTAAACATTTATCAAAATCACCAACTATAATCAGAGAGCTTTTTGCACGAGTTACAGCAACGTTCAAAAGTTGAGTGGTAGAATTGATCCAATTTAATGTTTTATCTTTAACTCCTTCTGAGATAGCTGGCGAAAAAATAATTATATCTTTTTCATCCCCTTGAAATTTATGAGCTGTACCTACTGTAATATCCATTTTTTCAAATAGAGGTTCATTTTTAATCTCATTTAATATTTTATCCATTTGAGCTTTAAATAGTGTGACAACGCCTATTGATACGTTTTTCTTTCTATTGCAAATATTTTTTAATAAATTAATTACTTTTTTAACTTCTTCGATGTTATAAACACTTTTTGCATAAAGTGTTTTTCCTTTAACATTTACCCATGAGATTCCCTTAGAAAATAAATCTTCATCAGAAAAAAGAGCAGCCTCATCTGTCAATATGTTAAGTTTTTCACCGTAAAAATGAATATTTGAGTAAGAAATAATATCTTTATGGCATCTATAATGC
>JBAQYK010000062.1:0-8884 GCA_049299995.1 Candidatus Methanoperedens sp. | reverse complement strand
GAGTATGGCTGTCCCCAGCGCCCCGCTCTGGGAGATAAAAGCAATCTTTCCGGGTTCAGGGTCGGCTTTCAGGAAGGATGCATTTAAATGGATGTTTGGTCTGATAACGCCAAGACAGTTTGGACCGATTATACGCAATCCATATTTTTTTCTTATCTCAATGATTTTTTCTTCTAATTTTTTTCCTTCTTCGCCTATCTCTTTAAAACCGGCTGATACTATTATTATCCCCCCCACTCCGGCTTTTCCGCACTCTTCAACAAGTTCCGGCACTGTTTTTGCAGGTGTCGCTATTATTGCAAGGTCTACAGGTAAAGGGACGCTCGTGATATCAGGATAGCAATCAATACCTAATACCGTTTTTCTCTCAGGATTTATTGGATATATCTTTACATTTTTTGATTGGAGCAGGTTTTCCATTATGGTTCTGCCAACGCCTTCTTTTTCGGTAGCGCCTATCATTGCGATGGATTCCGGATTTAACATTCGTCTTATTTCGCCCACTCAATATCACCTCAGAATGAAGGGATTTTTTCAGGTTTTTGTGATGTATTATTCGGACATCTTTACCCCATTTCCCTGATACCTATATTCTCATTCCGGTTAATATTATTATCTCACATATTATTGTATAATTATAGGGATACAAACCAATCGCATGCCTGAGAATTCAGGAATACTACGCCTTTATCCTCTTCAGCCTGAAGGTATTCTCCCTCTCCATTTCCTCAAACCTTAACTTAGCTTGTAACAATATATTTATTTACAGATGTGTCATAGTATAAATCGAGGGTAACATTTATGAAGGTGGTAATTAACATGTTCTCGGATGGTGTTTATTATGAGTAGTCTAGGAAAGCGTTCGTTCGTGAGTATAATTGCTGGAGTTCTGATTTTGTCAACAGTGTTAAAAAACTTAAAAGTGGCGCGCACCCTTGCGATGGGTGTGGTGGCGGCGCTGGTGCTTGCGGGAATGGCAGGCAGCGCAGGCGCGGCTGTAAGTGGATTGGTAGCTGAATGGCATTTCGACGGCAACGCCCAGGATACCAGCGGCAGCGGCAACCACGGCACTATCAACGGCGCAACCTTCGTTCAGGGAATAAGCGGGCAGGCGCTGGGTTTTGATGGTGTGGATGATATGGTTGTAGTTCCGCACTCTCCAAGCTTAAGCCTTGATAAATATACTGTGGAAGCGTGGGTTAATGAATTTGGAGAACCGCTTGATATTGCTGTTATTCTTGTCAAGAGGTACGAACCATCGTGGATGGATAATTATGGGTTGTATATTTCTCCAGGCGGAAAAGTTGGAGCTAGCTCCTATAGCCCGGACATTTGGACATGGTTTAGCGTAGGAAGCGCGAAAAACATATCTGCTGGCAAATGGTACCACATAGCTGCGACGTATGACCGCACGACTTACAAGATTTACATTAATGGTGTTCTTGATAATTCAGTGAGCACTCAATACACACCATATCAAAATAATCAACAATTAGTGATTGGAAGGGGATGTTCGGGCGACCCCTGCTTGTTTAAACCTTCTACCTATTCTTTCAACGGCATCATCGATGAAGTCCGCATCTACAACCGCGCTCTTTCAGCCAGCGAAATCCAGGCTGAGTATAATGCTTTAACCATAGGCTCCATATCCGTAACCACCAACCTCGCAGGCTCAACCTTCTCGCTCAAAGGCGCCTCGTCTTATTCTGGAAGCGGAACATCATGGAGCACAGCTAATGCGCCTGCCGGTACTTATACGATAACGTATGGAACCGTAACGGGCTACAATACGCCGCCGTCCGAGACCCTAACGCTCACAGCAGGAGGAAACATAGCATTTAGCGGTACATATGTACCAGTTAAAGACACGACTAAAGGCTTTGAAGACGACTTTAACAGCCAGTTGTTAGATACTTCTTGGCAGGTGGTAGAAAAATTTCCTGGGCTTGGAAGATATTCCTTAACCGATAACCCAGGGTACTTGAGGTATTACCTTGAAGGTTCGTATGGAACTATGGGCTATTGGAGAAGTAACTATCAAACATCTGGGAATTGGAAACCGAGCCTGACACTGATTCGTCCCTTCGATGGAGAAAATTGGGTCTTAAGAACAAAGGTAAATTATAACCTCCTTGCTCATATTGGGGGCACTTCTCAGGGGAGTTCTACCGGTGCCCAGGGGCAGAGCTTCTGGATTGCTTTTGGTGAAGGTACAAATGATTACCTCAATATCTATCGCGGTGTGGATTGGTGGTATAGCAGTAACGTCTTTACAATGGAACTTGTTAGTAATGGCGTGAGTGTAGCAAACTTCAAAGGTACACCTTCTTCAGTCGGAGCCGATGGCTGGGTTAGAGAAAGTTACTGGTATGAAATTACAAGGGATGGTCAGAAAATAACTGTGCGTTTCAGTAATGATGGTATCAACTATAATACTGCTTTTTCAGCTTTAATTACTAAGCCAGTCACGACAACACAAAGGACAATTATAGACATGAACCTCTGGAATGGCGTCGGTTCCTATGTGGATTGGGATTATATTCACGTTGTTGGTTTAGGGGATTCCACTCCAACAATAACGCCAACAATAACGCCAACGATAACACCAACAATTACACCAACGATAACGCCACGTCCACCAACATGTGAAGTGCCCAAGGGAAAATTCGAAACTGCATTAAAAAATTTCAGGGACGCAGAAGACAGGTTTAAAGTTGCTGAGGAGCAGTTCTTAAGAGATAAAGAAGCAATACCCCATGATGAAAATAGACAAGCTAAAAAAGAAAAACTCTGGAGAAAATTTGTAATAGTCATAAGAGAATTCTTTAATATAAGAATAGACCTTCTGATTGCGGATACCGACCTTTTTAAATGTGATGTGAAATTCACTGGAATCGGTGAAACCCTGCCATTTGACGCATCCTCCACCATGGACAAACACAAAATGGAACTGGAGAATATCAGGACAAAAGTACAGCAGGCAACCGAGGACCCGGATATTAGGAAGATTGACCGTGATCTTAAGGATATATACGAAAAACTCGAGCTTGAAAGACGTTACTACAAAGGAATAGGTGTCAACAACAATATAGGTATTTTCCTTGCAAATACCGATGACGCCTCGATCAGAATGAACGAGATAATCAAGAAACTCAACGAGAATGGTAAGGATACCTCTAAACTTACCGGCATTGCCTCGGATTTCAATAATCTTATGAATGAGGCAAAAGATGACCATAAGAAAACCATTGACCTCTTCCGTGAGCATTCAGGGTTTGATTCATCTGGAATGGTAACAGATATCAGGAAAGCGCAGGATTTCGTCAGGCAGATAAAAGAGCAGCAAAAAGATACCAGGAGACTTAAATCAGCAATAGCCAAACTGAGAGAGTTCTTCGCGGAAACAAAAAGGCTTATTCAGGACAGACAGGGATCCTCACCAGTAACAGGAGGTGTAAAAACATGAAAACCATTTATATTGTGTTTTTGCTTCTGATTGCTGCACTGGTTTCAGGCTGTGTGTACCAGGAAGAACAGAATATTTCCACCGTGCCGCCAGGCGAGAGCGTGAACCAAAAAGAGCGGAATCTTCCCACCATGCCGCCTGGCGAGAGCGTGGATAAAAAAGAACAGAATATTTCCACCATGCCGCCAGGAGAGATACTACCAGAAAGTTATATATCCGAAGTCGAGGGCAACCTGACACAGATTGAATCGACGCTCAATGAAATGGAAGAAAACTTTTCCACAGGGATAAGCGAATCAGCGTTTGACTGATCATTATTTTTTTGGAAAAATTTCTGCTTTTTACCCCTTAATCCTCTTCAGCCTGAACGTATTCTCCCGTTCCATCTCTTCAAGCCTCAACACGATAAAATCCTTGGCTTCATTCAGCTCGGGTATGACCTTGAACTCAAGCGCGTTCACCCTGCGCTTTGTCTTCTCGATATCCTCAAGCAATTTCTTCATCGTGGTTTCAATCTCGGCTGCGAGGATGATTTTCTCAACAAGTATTTCGTAGGAATCCACAGCCTCATCGATGCGCGAGCTTGTGCCAATGATGCCGTATCCGTGCTCATCCAGTTTCTTATGCACGCTTGAAGCCGTGATTTTCGGGACAACGACACCCATCACGTTCTTGCTTTCAAGCTCAAGTTTCGGAGTATCCTTAAGGGCAAAGGCTGTGGACTTCACTACGACCACGCCTTCCACCGATTTGGCTATGGCGAGCTTCTGTGATGCCACAGCAAACTGTTTCTCCACCTCAACTCTTATACCCTTCGCTTTCTCAAGTATCTCGAAAAGCTCAAGTATCAAGCCATCGCGCTTCATTTTCAGAAGCTTGTGCCCGCTCTGGCTGAGCTTGATTTTTTTCTTAAGCTCTATGAGTTCAGAGCGTGTGGGTTTTATGTTATCTTTTATAGCCATACTATTCTTTTTGCTCTGCCTTTGCCTTATGAGCCGGATGGTATTTCTGGATATACTTGTTATCGATTCTCGTGAGCTGCGCTTCGGGTAATTCAGCCAGCAGTTCCCAGCCGATGTCCAGCGTTGTCTCAATATCCCTGTTTTCGTCCGAGCCCTGCCTCACGAACCTGTCCTCAAACATGTCTGCAAACTCAAGGAATTTCTTGTCACGGTCAGAAAGTGCCTCCTTTCCAACGATAGCGACAAGTCCCCTCAGGTCTTTGCCTTCAGCATAAGCTGCATACAACTGGTCAGAAACCGCCTTATGGTCCTCCCTTGTCCTTGTCGCGCCTATGCCTGAGTTCATGAGTCTTGATAGTGAAGGCAGCACATTCACTGGAGGATAAATGCCTTTCCTGTGAAGTTCCCTTGATATGACAATCTGCCCTTCAGTGATATATCCTGAAAGGTCAGGAATCGGGTGCGTGATGTCATCGCCGGGCATGGATAAAATGGAGAATTGCGTCACCGAACCTTTTCTTCCTTTAATAACGCCTGCCCTTTCATATAACGAGGCAAGGTCTGTGTACATGTAGCCAGGGTAGCCGCGCCTGCCCGGCACTTCTTCTCTCGCCGCGCCCATCTGTCGCAGAGCTTCGCAATAATTAGTGATGTCTGTAAGAATTACCAGCACATGCATATCGTGTTCGTATGCAAGATACTCTGCGGCAGTGAGAGCAAGTCTTGGGGTAATGAGCCGCTCCACAGCAGGGTCATCCGCAAGATTCAGGAACACCACAGCCCGTTCAAGAGCGCCTGTTCGTTCAAAGTCGCGCATGAAATACTGCGCCTCTTCATTCGTTATGCCCATTGCGGCAAACACCACTGCGAACGGTTCATCCGACCCACGTACCTTTGACTGTCTTGCTATCTGCAGCGCAATCTCGTTGTGCGGGAGACCTGAACCTGAGAATATGGGTAGTTTCTGCCCGCGCACAAGCGTATTCATCCCGTCTATGGTAGATATGCCTGTCTGGATGAAATCCTTTGGCGGAAGGCGCGCATACGGATTGATTGCCGCGCCTGTTATTTCAAGCCTGTCCTCGGGTACGATGCGCGGTCCGCCATCCAGCGGTTCGCCTGACCCTGACAGTATCCTGCCCAGCAGGTCTTTTGAAACGGGGAGTTTGATTGTCTCTCCTGTGAACCTGACGCCGCATTCCTTGTTTAAACCGCCCGTGCCTTCAAATACCTGCACAACGACAACGTCGTTTGAGGTATCCAGCACCTGCCCCCTCTTGGTCGTGCCGTCAGGAAGATTGATATTTACAAGTTCATTGTATCCAACAGGTTCTGTTTTCTCAACAAAGATGAGAGGACCTGCGATTTCCCTGATTGTCTTATATTCTTTGGTCATGTTACTTACCCCCGAGTTTTGCAAACTCGTCTTCCATGGTCTTTGTAATCACAGAAAGTGCGCCATCAAAGTCTTTCTCGAATTTGACTTTTGCAAGGTCGTCTTTTGATTTTGATTTCATGATATCCTCAATAGGAACGCCGCTTTCAAGCGCATTATTCGCCCTGTCGCCCCATGCCGTTATTGCCTTCAGCAGCTTGTACTGCTTATCCATGGGGCAGAAGGTATCCACTTCATGGTAGGCATTCTGCTGCAAGAAATATTCCCGTATCATTCTTGCAATCTCAAGCGTGAGCTGCTGGTCTTCAGGAAGCGCATCCGAACCCACAAGCTGTACTATTTCCTGGAGTTCCGCTTCTTTCTGGAGCAGTTCCATTGCATCGTTCCTGAGTTTAACCCATTCGGATGATACGTTTTCATCATACCATGGTCCGAGCGCCTTGGAATATAAAGAGTAGCTGTTAAGCCAGTTTATTGCGGGGAAATGGCGGCGCTGTGCAAGTTTTGCATCAAGCGCCCAGAAAACCTTGACAATACGAAGCGTATTCTGGGTAACAGGTTCCGAGAAGTCGCCGCCGGGAGGCGAAACTGCACCTATGACAGTAATCGACCCTTCTTTTCCGCAAAGCGCTTTAACTTTGCCCGAGCGTTCATAAAATTCTGAGAGCCTGGCTGCAAGATAAGCAGGATATCCTTCTTCTCCGGGCATCTCTTCAAGTCGTGATGATATCTCTCTCATCGCTTCTGCCCATCTTGATGTCGAATCTGCCATGAGGGAAACGTCATATCCCATGTCCCTGTAATATTCAGCGATTGTAATCCCCGTATAAACAGAAGCTTCCCTGGCTGCCACCGGCATGTTTGAGGTATTGGCTATCAGGACTGTTCTTTCCATTAATGGTCTGCCTGTTTTCGGGTCATTTATTTCCGGGAATTCATAAAGAACATCCGCCATTTCATTGCCGCGTTCCCCGCAACCGATATAAACCACTATTTCAGTATCGCTCCATTTTGCAAGCTGCTGCTGTGTAACGGTTTTTCCGCTTCCGAATGGACCCGGGATAGCTGCGGTCCCACCCTTTGCAACAGGGAATAGACCATCAAGGATTCTCTGACCTGTTATCAGTGGTGTGTTCGGCATCAGCTTTTTGCTCACAGGTCTTGGCTTCCTGACCGGCCATTTCTGCATCATCGTAAGTTCTGCCCCGCTGCTGAGCGTGCATATGACTTCATCGACCTTGAATTTGCCCTTCTTTATTTCATCAATGGTGCCTGAAATAGTAGGAGGTACGAGTATCCTGTGTTCAATATTCTGTGTTTCCTGGACAGTACCTATTATATCTCCGCCTTTCACTTTGTCGCCTTTGTTCACTGTGGGGACAAACTCCCATTCCTTCTTGCGTGAGAGACCATTCGCCGAGACGCCGCGTTTTATGAAATCGCCCATGGTATCTTTTAAAACAGGAAGAGGGCGCTGGATTCCATCATATATGCTCTCAAGAAGTCCCGGCCCCAACTCTACAGAAAGTGACATTCCGGTATTTTCCACAGGTTCGCCCGGTTTCAGTCCCGAGGTCTCTTCATACACCTGTACCGTGGATTTGTCGCCTTCTATCCCGATAACTTCTCCCATCAATCCTTCTTTTCCTACCTTGACCACGTCGTACATTTTGGTATTTAAGCCGCTGATTATGACGACTGGCCCTGATATCCTATAAATTTCACCTTTATTTTTCATTTCCAAGACACCTTCTTATAATTCCCTTTAGTCCCCGTATTTAAATACGGGGTCTTTTCGGGGGTTTTCTGTTAGCATTATTTCCATAGATCAACACCCACCGCCTGTTTTATTTTATCCCTCAGGTTTGTGCTCTCACCCTTTCCGCCAATAGCTATCACTGTGGGTTCAACAGAGTCATCCAATGTTTTTTGCATTTGAGGGGACAATTTAACCATATCATCACTATGAACCACGAGAATTCCCACGTTTTCATCGTTCAATACACCCTGTATTTTAGCTTCGAGTTCACCTTGTGAAGCGTCATAGATTTTCCGAATACCTGCAAGCCGGAAGCCTATAACGAAATCAGTATTACCGACAACAGCAATTTCCATCTACATCACCAGGTGGGCTTTTATTATATCTTCAGGAAGAGAAGTTTCTTTTCCGCGCACGATTATCCTGAGGTTATCCACTTCAATCTTCTTGCTCAATATGTAATCAAGAACAGGAAGGATTGACAGCGGGTAATAATACGATATCTGGGAAGCATAGACAACACCATATTTATCAAGCCGGGTCTCGATATTTATAAGAGAACTTAATTCACCGCTGACATCGGATATTGCTTTCCAGTATGAATACTCTTCAAGGGCGCGCACGAACTCGGATAGTGGCATGGCTGCCAGCCTGGCAAGGTCAGCCTCTTTAAGTTCCATGCCGCCGGGAATTAGCATCTTTATAATATCCTCGCGTTCCATGCCTGCACGTTTCATCCTGAAAAGAACTTTTAAGTTTTTCAAATCTATCTCGGTTCTTAGGAATTTTAAGAACAGTTTATTCCCTGTGGCTGTAACCGCTTTAATGAGGTTGGAATAATACAATTTGTCAAGATTGTTCTCAATATCCGCAAGAACGCCTTTATACCCTTCAAGAGCAGGATAATACGGTGTTTTTGCAAATGCCGCGATAACGCCTTCCACCGTGCCTATCTTGGCAATATCAGTCATTTCCCTGTATCTCAACTGACCCGCGGAAACCACGCTTTCAAGGATTTCCTCCTCGCTGGCGCCTGAAAACTTCCCCCTGATTATGGTTTTTATATTCCAGATATCCCATGAGCGAAGATACTCGGTAATCAGGAAGTTGGCTTCATTCTGCGACACTTCTATCAATTTGCGGCAGGTCTGGGCAAGGTTCTGGTTCAGGGCGTGTTCGAAGAGGTCGGTGCCGGTGTATTTTTTCCCGAGTTCATCAACATCTTTTTTATACTCGGATTCCCCGATAAACCGGGTTATCTCGGGTATTTCCATGTTGAGGAATTTCGGGTACATTTCCCT
>JBAQYK010000061.1:0-1706 GCA_049299995.1 Candidatus Methanoperedens sp. | reverse complement strand
AGCATGCACAGCCCAGTTTGAATTATCGTCAAGGCAATAATAAACTTAACAAAAGAGTTCGTTTCGATACCCGGTCTTTGAGGTAGAGAAATGAAGACAGTGAAAAGCAGAAAGTTCCAGAAATAATTCCTGACGTAATATACATGTTCTAAATGAGCATAACCCTGAAACATACCCAATATGGCCAAATACACTAATGTAAAAAATATGGCGCCAAAATAGACCCGCACGCATTTAGTTTTCAGAATAACGGGGTGTTTGGCTACATAATACAGGCAGAGCAGGCCGATGCATATATTTAAGAATGTTCCGGATGCAAAGCCGATCTGAGGGATAGTTTTCCATAAGAGCAGTTTAAGGAAGACCTGCAAGGCAACGAGAAAAGCCACGGACAGCAGGAAATCCCTTTTGGCCAGCTTGATGGCTATTAAGGAGAAGATTAGTGGAAAGACGATAAAGTATATTATCATTATTTTGCCATACTAACTTTGAATTGGAACCATCTCATGGGAAAGACATGATTGCCAATATACCATGCAAGTAGGTAGCAGCAGACATTGATTACGAATAACGATAATGAGGCACCCATTAATCCATAGAACTTAATGAAGTAATAACTCAGGATTATATTTAAGGCGCCCGATGTCATTGTGATAAGTAGGATTAAATGTGTCTTCTTGGTATAGAAGATATAATTTACATGCATTTTATACATTCCCTCGAATGCATAAGCCAGCGACATGAAAAAAACTACAACCTTGCCGGCTGAATACATGTGCCCAAACAGTACGTCGATAAATAGGTACCCACATAATCCCATCAAAGTAGCGAATGAAAGCAAGCAGATGTTGTAAATGTACGTCAGCTTAATCATCTGTGATTCTTTCGTATCGTTGAAGTCGTTTAGCTTCTCAAATAGATAAGGTGTAAAGGCTTTATTGAATGAGTCTTGAACGAACAGAACCACCATCCCGAAGGCTGCTCCAACGCCGAATGAGCCGGTAGCTGCTGATCCTAACAAGCCCGCAACGACGACCCTGGTTGCTGAACTGGCTGCCCATGCGCCCATCTGATGTAGGCTTAGCGGATATCCGACCTTCATATTATCAACTAGAAAATCCCTTCGAATATTCTTTGAGAAGAGCTTGTCCTTTTTAAAAAGCAAAAGGCCTAGTGCAGAAAAGAGCGCATGACCTCCTAAATAACCCAATATCATCCCCTCCCATTTCATCCCAAAGACAAAAATCAGCAGAAGCATCAGCAGATTCTTGGTGATGGTGAGGGACAGCGAATATATCCCGTATTTCTGGGGCTCTCTCCGCACTTGAAACATGTTCAAAGCCAGGTTCGAATGGAACTGAAAAAAGCAAAAGAGCGTTGTTACAATTACCCACTGTGATGGAAATTCCGTAAGTCTTGCTATGGGCACCCTAGTGGCGTAGATACCCAGGGAAACAACTAACGATGAGATGAGAAGAAGAAAATATCCGCTGGAGAAATACTCCTTAAAGTCTATGGGCTTTACCTTGAAGTAATTTAGTAATATGGATGAATCCACACTCAATGTCATAAAGGGAAGCACTACCCCTGCGATAGCTTGGAACAGAATGAACATGCCAAACTCCTGGGGCTCTAAGGCTCTTGTAATTATGGGCAGAAGCAGGAATGGGACAACCTTGTCACATATTTTGAAGAACGTGTAGGTC
>JBAQYK010000060.1:0-2061 GCA_049299995.1 Candidatus Methanoperedens sp. | reverse complement strand
CTGGATTGCTGTTCAAACACTGTTCCCTCTGGGTATGACAACTTATTTTATATATAACCAACTGGTTGTTATCGGCGCTGCCGTGTTTTTGGGCGGCTCTGCTTACTGGGCAATACTTGTTTACTACATCCATTTGATGCAGGAAAACGAAGTTCTTATCCAGGATAACTTTAATCAACTGGCAGGCAGCGGGACAGCGCATCTTGAAAATGCCAAAGGGCTTATTGCAAAGGTGCTTGACGATATAAAAGTTACTGAGCGGATAAAACCGCAACAGTAATTCTTTTTTTTTAATTATTTTAATATATTGCTGGCAGCCTCGACCGCAGGTCCCATCCTCTTAACCACGCCGTTCCTGTGAAGCACTATCTCTACAGCCTGTATCGTGCTTAAAATATCCAGTTTACTTATGTTGCCCATGCTTCCGATCCTGAATATCTTTCCTTCAAGGGAACCCTGCCCGCCTGAAACCTGGATGCCCAGTTCCTTTATCCCGCCGCGCAGTTTTTTGTCGTCTATTCCTGTGGGTATTTTCATAGCAGTTACGGTATTTGAGTATCTGCTGTACTTATTCAATTGCGGGAACATCTCCACGTTCATAGCAGCCGCAGCGGCGCGCAGGGCTTCCGCGTACATGGCATGACGTTTGATACGCGTCTCAAGTCCTTCTTCTTTTACAATGCGCAGGGCTTCTTGCAGCGCAAAAAACAATGGAACTGCAGGCGTGTAAGGGGTCTGTGCCGTTTCCTTTCCTGCCGATTTTTTGTATGCCTTCAAATCCATATAATAAGGCGGCTTTTCAATCATGGAATCCCATGCTTTCTTGCTCACCGAAATCGCAGATAATCCCGGAGGAGCGCCTATGCACTTCTGGGAACCCACGACAGCAATATCCACACCCCATTTATCAACAAGCACTTCATCCCCTCCGATGGTGGTAACGCCGTCCATGATGAACAGGGCGCCGTACTTTTTCGCCAATTCCCCGACTTCTTTTGCCGGGTTCTTGATGCCCACGGATGTGTCATTATGCACAAGGGTAACGGCTTTGGCTCCTTCTGCCAGCGCGCTCTCCACCCGGTCAAGTTCTATGGATTCGCCTTTTGTCCAGTCGAATTTAACAGGCTTTACGTTACCGTAGCGCTCGCCGATTTCCCTGAAGCGTTCCCCGAACTTCCCGTTCTCTATGGTCACGAGCATATCCTTTTCACCGATGACATTTCCGACGGCGGCTTCCATGGCGCAGCTCCCTGAACCGCTTATGACGTACATGTCATTTTTTGTCCCGAAAAGCTCCTGGAGTACTGTTCTGCATTCATTGTACATGTCCCCGAATTCCTTGCCTCGGTGACCGATTATGGGTTTTGACATTGCACGGAGGATCCTCGGCGCCACAGGCACGGGACCGGGTATCATCAGTAAAGTATTTTCAAGGTTCATGATTGTGGTTTCTCCTTTGATAAGTTCTTATTTTTTTTCATAATACAACTAACTTGCATGTATATCTTTTGCCGATTAAAAGTTAGATTTAATATACGTTCAATGCCTTAATCAATAAATATGCACAAAGTCGGAATTGCAGATACCACGTTTTCCCGCATTAACATGGGGAAAATAGCAATCGATGAGCTGAAGAAAGGCGCATCAGTGCAGATTGAACGCTACACTGTTCCGGGAGTGAAAGACCTGCCTGTAGCCTGCAAGCTCCTGATTGAGGAAAAAGGATGCGATATCGTGATGGCTCTTGGCATGCCCGGAAAGGAGGCCATCGACAAGATGTGCGCGCATGAAGCTTCGCAGGGAATAATACAGGCGCAGTTGATGACGAACAGGCATATCATAGAGGTCTTTGTGCATGAGGATGAGGCAAAGGACGAAAAGGAACTTGCGTGGCTCATGGAAAACCGCACGCTTGAGCATGCCCGGAACGTAATTAATCTTTTGTTCCACCAGGAAAAATTGCAGCGCGAGGCAGGCACAGGGCAGAGACAGGGTTTTGCCGATGTCGGGGCGATAAGGTAATAGAAGGATTGTCTCGAATATAATTCTACATTATAGTAT
>JBAQYK010000059.1:0-1660 GCA_049299995.1 Candidatus Methanoperedens sp. | reverse complement strand
GTATAGGGGCATGGAGGGTGCACCCACCCGGCATAATAGAGATTGCTTCTACCAGTCCAGCAACTGTGGTTTTATCATTCCTGTTCATCCAAAATGCGGGCGTCTCTGCCCAGAATTCAACGCTATCAATACCAGCCTCCAACAGCATCTCCATTATATCATATATACTATATTCCCAGAGAAACAGAGAGGAGCATGATATTCTCATTCCTGACACATATTATAATATGTGTTGATGCTTTATATTGTTTTCAATTATACCGGCTGAAGGAAAATTAAAACAAATCAAAAACTTTATAATGCCAGGCATTAAATAGTATTTAGGAGATGGAATTTAACATGAATAAATACGTACTGGCTGCAATAATAATTGCGTTATTCCTTTTGACTGGTCTGGTATCTGGACAGGAACCCGGTGAGGCAAATCCTCAAAATACATCTGCTACTAATACATCTACTGCTGCCCCACAAGCTATCGACATTGCAGGCGTCATCACTGTTTTGATTTTTTTTGTAACAGTATTACTTATCATTGTAGTCTCAGCAAGGAGTTATTCAAACACAAGTAAAACGCTCTTTGAAAAAGCGCTTGAGAACAACAAAGAACTACCGGAAGAATTACAGGAATCGGTAAGTGATATAATAAGGGCGTTTCCACAGGCTGAGCCGCTGGGATTACCCCGCGGTTCATTGCGCGCCATAGTGATGCTGATTTTCTCTTTTGCGTTTATTTTTTTACTGCTCTCCCCTCCAAAACAGATAACCGAGATGACTACAACGCTTGGAATAATCCTGTCTGTTTTAGTAGGGTTTTATTTTGGAAGTCGTTATGCAGAAGCCAGAATTACGAGAACAGAGCCGTCCAAGCGGGAAGCCCGAATCCAGGAACCACAAGAAGTAAAAGAGGCGGGGATTAAAGAGATTATACCAGCAGGGGCATTATTTGAAGAGAAACGGGAAGAGAGGAAAAAGCGAAAAAAGAGGGAAGGGCTAATATGACCTTATTCCCTCGTGAAATATAACAGGATACTTAATGCTATAAACTCAAGCACGTCAGGGATTATTACATATATCGGATTATAGCCTAACAAATTAATTATAATCGGATACACAATCGGAGGAGGCGGGCTTGCAATAATAAGCAGCAGCATGATAGCGCGGGACATGCTTTGCAGCAGGAGCGCAATTGTGAATATTATAAGACCAAGGGTAAAATTGGACTTGATGCTACTGTAAATTTGAAAATACGAAACTAAAAGCACAAGCAGTAATACGATGTTACCGGCTGTCAGGTAATATGCGACTTCTGTTATCTGAATAAAGCTTCCTCCTTCTCATGTTCATTTACTTTGCTTATCAATTTTTTCCCAAATTTGATTAAATTCATTTATATTTGCCTCCATTGCCTTGGAAAGGAAATACATTGCGCCGTATTTGTCTCCTTCCATTGTGATTATTTCGTTTTTAATAAGAGTGTCAAGATGATGCCTGATTGTTTTATAATCCATATTCATAGCCTCTGTTAACTGGTTTGCATTATATGGTCTATCAATAAGTAATTTCAGGATTAATGCACGGGTATGCCCCCCGCGTGTTCCTGCAATCAGATACCATAGTAGTTTCTTCAAAAATTCCGCTCCTACCTGATTAATCAGGACAA
>JBAQYK010000058.1:0-4057 GCA_049299995.1 Candidatus Methanoperedens sp. | reverse complement strand
ATGTTAAACTTTGCCCGCATTAAATCAAACAAATACGAAATCCCAACCATTAAATTCATGAAACAAAACAAATAGCGGATAAACGCCCCGAGTCGCGAGCCTCCAGAGTCACGCCTCTGGAGGGCGTGTCCACGTATGGCACAGCCATACGTGTTGTATGGGAGTCGAGAACCGCTATGTTTCGGAGCGGCGCATCCACGTCAACCGTTGCGCCAGTTGGCGTCGCCCACACGTCATTGCTTCGCAATACGTGGAGACACGTGTCTATGCATCATGGGGGCATAACGCCGATGAACGCAGATTCTCACGCTTTTACTTAACATTCTCGTTCTGGTAAACGCCAGAATATCCCTTGCTTACTTCTTCTCCCAGCCTAAAAAACAAAAGCTGTAGAACGCGCGCATTTTTTTTGATTTTAAAACCGTTCTCATTGTAAACAACGAGAAGGCTCTCGCTCCTCCCGCTGTAGCCGGCATCCCAGACAGCAGTCTCGACTGTCGCGCCGCACCGAAGCAGGCTTGAGCGTGGTTTTGCGATGGCGGCGATGTTTTTCGGGATGTTAACGATTTCATTAAATACGATTTTGTAGCTGCCTTTCGGCAGATGAATCCATCCATCTTTATCGAAATCCATGTTTTTGGTTGAAGGGAGTTTCCGTTCCAAATTGTCAAAAGCGATTGAGCCACCTGTTTCATGAATTTCCACGTGCTGAAGCGTCAATTCGACGCCGTTGGGCTGTATCTGGATATTCGGGTCAATCATATGGTCAACGAGGGGAGGGGTTTTGTTGATTAAGGAGAGCAATTCATCATGGGACAGCATAGGAACATAATTAGAAGAAGACGGGATAAATATTGCTGAAAAAGAAAAAAGAAGACATTCCAGATAAAAAAGATTTATGAACTGTCAAACTCAGGTTGCAAGTTTGAAGAAATCTTAAAACCCGTTACGGAAATTTTATATCCAAATGCCGTTACGGAATAGTGCCGGTGTATAAAAAAATAGAAAAATTAGCTGGAATACCAGCTAATTTACGATATTACTATTGTCTTGGTGTCCGAACCTGCGCCGCCGTCACCGTCTGTGACATTCAGGCTCACTGTATACGACCCTGCAACTGAATACGTGTGCTTCACTGTGTCGGTTACAGTATGCGAACCGCTCCACGGGTAGAGTTTGCTCGCTGTTCCGCTGTCTCCAAAGAGCCAGTTGAAAGTCAGGTCGTCACTGCCCGGGTCGGTCGCTGTTCCGCTGAATGTAACCTCCGCCCCGACTAAGCTGACAATACCTGCCAGGCTAAACTCGTAGGTCTGGTGGTACGATGCTGGTTTACCTTTCTGGGTATTGAATGTCGTCACTTTTGTCAGGTTGCCGTTGGTTCTCAGCCACACGGGCGTGCCGCCGCTCAGTGCATCCTCCGTATCAAAGACAAGCCTTCCGCTGTATGGTTTTGACAGGTCTATTGTCGTCGATATAGTTACTTCCTGTTCATTGGGCGAACCTGGCGTCCGGGTAATCTTATCGCTTGCGATGACTGCGCCGTCCTGTATTATTTCCAGCGCAACCGAGTTTCCAACCTTGCCCTGTCCTGCAATCCTCAATGTGATTGGGACCGAGGCTGAGAGGGATGGACTTACTGTAACAGTCGGAGCGACGTTGTTGACTGTTACGCTTGCTGTGTCGTCGTCAGTTACTGTTCCATCGCTCACTTCGACTTTCGCAGTTCCGGAGAAGTCGTCGTTCCAAACATAAGTAGCAGTCGGAGAACCCGACCAGACTGTATCCCATATTCCATCGTTATTGAAGTCCCAGCGATACTGTAAGGGATCTCCATCAGGGTCTGAGGATGCGCTTGCATCAAAGGTTATCGCAGTCCCCTCAGTGCCTGTGTAAGGACCGCCAGCTTCAGCTACAGGCGGCTGGTTCGAGCAAGTATCCGTAGTATCGCTCTGTGTTGTTGGAGGCGTCTGATCGCTGTCGATGGTTGCCGGGTTGGTGATTGTAGTTCCGGGTGGAGTGCCTGCATTCACCTGCACTACCAGAGTTACAGAGCCGGATGCCCCAGCCGGAACAGTGCCAATGTTCCACGTTACAGTGTTTCCTACAAGCGTTCCGCCTGGAGCTGAAACAAATGTAGTTTCGGCTGGAAGCGTGTCTGTGATTGTAACACCTGTCACCTGAGAGGGGTTCGTGTTGGTGTAGGAAATCGTGTAGGTAACGGTATTCCCGGAGTTAACGCATGTAGAAAGCCCATCACTTTTGACGAGATTGAGCGGGTTGTAAGATATTTCCTTGCCCGGGACAACCACGCCGGTCGGGTCACCGATGTCGCCGGTCTGGCTCAGTAATTGCAGATCAGAGTTGTAAACTATCAGTTTATCTGAACCGCCGGACCCCTGATTCCCTGTCGTGATGTACAGCAAACTGGTTGCTGGATCAACTGATAGCCCTACCACATTGTCACTTGGAAGAGTGATGTAGGTTTCCGTATTAGTATTCATATCATACTTAATCAACCTGCCTGTGCTTCCATATCCCGGATATGCATTCCCAGTGTAAACCAGTTTATTTTTTACATCAATGGCTATGCCCTGGACTTTCTGGCTCACGGGGAAACTTCCTGCCGATGACCAGTCTGATGTTTTGAAGATTTTGACTGTGGTTGTAAGATCGCCCACGTAAAGCAGGTCGTTTACTTCATCAAGCGCAATACCGTGTGCCTGATAAACACCCGGTAGTAGTTTATATGTCCCGCCGTCGAGAGTCAATGTTTTGGTTACCGGATTCCATGAGTACACATATAATTTGTTTGTGCTCCTGTCCACCGTGTAAACTTTTTGCTTATCCTGGTCAACCACAATACCCGCAAGGTTTGATGCCCCCGGGGCAGTGGTTGTGCCCTGGCTTGTCATGGTCGTTGCGTCGATTAACGAGATGACGTTTGATATTTCATAGGTCACGAACAGGAATTTCGAATCTGTATCTATAGCCAGACCCACAGCGCCCCCACCATAGCGCGGCACACTATAAGTTGCCTGGTAAACTATGTTGTTTCCCTGGATATCGTACGCCTGTATCGGGGTTGGGTTACTGTTTATACTTGATATTACATACATCGACTTTGCTGATGCGTCTCCTGCTCCAAAAACCAGCAGCAAAAGCAACAGTAAAGATGCTAAATATTTCCTTTTCATATTTTCCTCCTTATCATTTCTTACTCCTCTGTTGGTACTTACCTAAAGGCAAGGCTCACTTAAGTTGCCTTGTATAGCGCCCGACCTCGGCGCTTGATGCACTTACCACACCACCATTGCTGGCAAATCCCGGCGCACCGAGGATTTTTTAAAGTGTTTTTTTAAATACATACCCCGTTTTTTTAGCGTACCACACGCTAATTGTGTATTCAGGCTTGTTCAGCCTTGTACACACATGATAATCATGTTATTTACCCTACATAAATCTTTCTAAATTATAACGGATGTTAATTATAATGCTCATGCGTTTCAAAAGTTTTTATTAATTCATGATTATATATAACCTGAATTACAGGATTTCCGTTACGCAATAAAATTGCCTAAATCCCGTAACGCAATTATTCTGAACTGTTTCCGTTACGGAAATTATATTTTTATTCAAACCCCTTATTTTAATTTATAGCGAATCTTCTTTGCTCACCCCTACATTTCATACCTGTGTAATCGAGTTAAAAATAAGGCTTCAGAAAAAAATACTGTTTTTTGTGGTGGTACCAGAAAGTATGCCTAAAACCCCAAAAAAACTGCGTATAAGATACATTATACGCAGTTTTTATATAGGGGAATGAACAAAAGGATAGTTTGTTATGACAAAAGACCTGCCATCAGCATTAAAGAAACTGGAAACCGAGTTGAAACTCCGGGGCTTTTCGAAGCAGACCTCAAAGATGTACCTTTTCTACAATCAAAAATTCCTCGAATATATAAAAAAACCGCCTGAGGATGTGATAGAAGACGACATAAAAGACTTTCTTGCATATAATATCTCAGACCAATCGCTGTCAAATGCCTCGATAGCGCTC
>JBAQYK010000057.1:0-6461 GCA_049299995.1 Candidatus Methanoperedens sp. | reverse complement strand
AATTTCGCTGCCTATTTCCTGCTTGTGGCATCGCTCATAATGATTAAGATGGAGAATGAGCGATTGAAAGAAAAAGCAAATGAACTTAAACGGAATAATTTATAAAAAAAGAATTATGAGGCTACAGCGCCAGGCTCAGCCTCTATTTCCGTCTTTCTGACTTCTACCCTTCGCAGGGGATAAACAGGTTTAACGTCATGATAAATGCTTGCAGATAGCTTTCCGGTTATAATTTCCTGGATGAACTGCTGCATATCCATGTCTTTCGCTTTTGCTTCAATTACAGTATTCATTATCTGGCGAATGGCTTTTACCTGATTTGCCCGCGCTCTTTTTATGGTGAAACATGATGGTTTTACCCTTATGGTATAGCCGTCTTTTGTATTCACTGAAACATTCGATTCTACAGCCGATGTCTCTCTCTTTACGAGGGAACGCAGGTAATCCTGTGTGAGTTGATGTCCCATGAATTTCGTGTATGCGGAGTCGCCCCCGACCCTGTCGATTTTCAGAATTAATTTGGTGTTCTGTTTTGATAAATCGTTTGTCAATTCCCCGAGGGTTATTTCGACCACCCTGCCGATTAGTTTCTCAGGCTCTTCAGCCACTGTTTCGCCGATATTGGTTTTTCCGAACATGTCCGGTGCAACCAGGTTGTACCATGATTTTGCTTTCCAGCCTTCTGCTGCTTTTGTTACTGCCAAATAATTTCCTCCAGATTATAATATAAAAAATTGTGAAGCACGTTCACAAAATCATGCGTTAAATAGAGCATTGGATACTTAATACTTTTGGAGAGCAGATATTGTCAATTTAAAGGGATGTATTTTCATGTTCATCCTCGTGTTCTATTTTAGGAAGCTCCATCTTCTTCCCCGTTTTTTCAAGATAATCCTTAATCGCTGCATGCAGCCCATCCGCAGCAAGGTTCGAGCAGTGCATCTTTATCGGAGGCAGCCCGTCAAGCGCATCCGCCACATCGCCGCGCGTGATTTTAAGCGCCTCCTCAAGCGTCTTGCCTTTCGCCATCTCAGTAACCATGGAACTCGTGGCAATTGCTGCGCCGCAGCCGAAGGTCTTGAATTTGACATCTTCGAGTCTGTCGTCTTTTACCTTTATGTAAATCCACATCAGGTCGCCGCAGACAGGGTTTCCGACTTTTCCAATCCCGTCTGCATCCTTTATCTCGCCAACGTTTCTCGGGCTGGCGAAATGCTCCATCACTTTTTCACTGTATCCGTCTGTCATTTTTTACCTCGCAAGCGGGGATATCATCCGCAGTTTATTCACGATTTCAGGCAGTATTGAAACCACGTAATCCACGTCTTCCTGCGTGTTTTCCCTCCCTAAAGTCAATCTCAAAGAACCGTGCGCCTCTTCGGGTTTTAAACCTATTGCCATAAGGACATGCGAAGGCTCAAGGGACGTTGAAGAACACGCCGAGCCAGTTGAAGCTGCCACTCCTTTCATGTCCAGGTTCAATATCATGGATTCGCCTTCAATGTAACTGAACCTGAAATTTGCATTATTGGGAAGGCGTTTTGCGGGATGCCCGTTAAGGTACGAATCCTTGATGTCAAGAATTCCTTTAATGAGCCTGTCCCTGAGGTCAGCCAGTTTTGCCTCCTCGGGAAAACGCTGTTTTGCAAGCTCTGCCGCTTTTCCGAAACCAACGATGCCGGGTACATTTTCCGTACTTGAACGCAGGTTCCTCTCATGCCCCCCGCCGTGAAACAGGGGCTCAATGAAGGTTCCTTTCCGCAGGTAAAGCGCCCCGACGCCTTTTGGTCCGTACATCTTATGGGCGCTCATGGACAGCAGGGAAACGCCAAGCGTTTCAACATCCAGAGGGAGCTTTCCTGCTGTCTGTACCGCATCGGTATGAAACGGGACGTTCTTTTCCCTGGCAATTTTACCAATCTCTTCTATGGGCTGGAGCGTCCCAATCTCGTTGTTGGCGTGCATAATCGTTATCAGGATGGTCTGCGGCGTGATTGCTTTCTCAACGTCGGCAGGGTTTACAATCCCGTCTTTGTTTACAGGAAGATATGTGACTTTGAATCCCTGTGACTCAAGGTATTTGCATACATGCAAAACAGCATGGTGTTCAATCGAACTTGTGATAATGTGGTCGCCTTTTTTCCTGTTTTTGAACGCAATTCCTTTTATTGCAAGGTTGTCCGACTCGGTGCCGCTGCTTGTAAAAATTATTTCCTCTTTTTTAGCTCCTATCAGGTCTGCAACTTTCTGTCTTGCTTCCTCGATTGCTCTCTTTGCCTGCCTCCCTATGTTATAAATGCTTGAAGGATTGCCGAATTTATCTGAAAAATAGGGAAGCATCGCTTCAGTAACCGCAGGGTCTACAGCAGTGGTTGAGCTGTGGTCCATATAAACTTGCCTGGTCATAGTTTATGGTATATCGCCTCAAAAAGAATATACTTAACGATAGGTTTGATCGTGCGAACATTAATTATTTATCATGATGTTCCAGAGGAAATAAGGGGGTTGTTTTTACGTTTTTGCAGTTTTTCTCTCAACTACCCTTATCCAGTGACCGGGAGTTACCTCAGCGAGAACAGGTGCGCCTGGCGCAAGTTCATCGAAGTAAATTGTTTCATCGCCCAGCGGGTGAATATCGCCGCCGCATACGGGGCATTTGCCGTAATATGTTTTTCGTTTCTTGAGCGCAGGCATGAACATAACCTCCCTTTTCTATAAGTTATATTCTAACCTTATAGACATAAGAGTGTTGGTTCGGAGAAACATCGTTTCTTTGCATGTTCTCCGTTCCATTTTTAAACCGATTTAAATGTATGCGGTTGAGGTGCTGGATTAAATAGCCCAGCGCCATTAATGTGATTTGAGTAAAAAACAGTATGCTCAGACCCGACATTCTTAAGCCACTTAAAACGTCTTTGGTTTTAGGAGCTATTTTACCGTTCAAACCTTCGCTTTTAATAGCTATAGAGGTTACTGAAAACAGCGTGGGCGATGAGACGAAAGACCAACCCAGTTACAGTGATGCTATGAGGCTCTTATTTGCCAGGCAAAGAGGGCAGCAGGGGAGCATATGAAAGGAATCGTCCTGATCTCCGATGAATAACTCACATAGCATAGCGAACCATTGCGTCCGGTTCGGCGCCGGTCTCTGCCTGGAGGCACCTTAACGCATTCGCCTTTGCCTGCAAAGCGTCGAGGTAAGCGACGACGCGGAGGTGTTCGTAGAGGGGCGAGAACAGCATACCGTTTGAATAACTTTCCGAGTCCTGATGCAGCAACTTAAATAGAAATAAAGCATGGATTAAAAAAGTGAGACATGATAAAAATAATTTTTTCAGACCATGTTTTGATTGAGATAGAAAGACTTCTATTGGATAAAAAGGAGAGGGGACGCCTCATTCAATTTCCAGAATAAAAAGATGCTCTTGAGGATGATTGGTGAAGGGTCGACAGCGATGAGATTAAAGAGGGGATTATATGATCACGGAGAAAGGATTTAGAGTTCTTAATGGGTTGCTGATTTAATATGAACATGCCCACATCTCAATTGTTCAATCTCCATATCAGAAAATTAAGAACGGCTGCAAAAGTAACCCATGCTATATAAGGTATCAGCAAAACGCCTGCAGTTTTTGATATTTTCATGAAACTGATCACGGTAAGTGCTATAGAAATCCACAGGATCAAAATTACCATAAATCCTGCAAAGGGAGAACGCCATCCAAAAAAAGCTGCCGACCATAACACATTCAGAATTAGCTGGATACAAAAAATGAAAATTGCTTTTTTGACCTTTTGCTCTCCTGCATCCTTTTGCCATACAAGATATAGAGAGATACCCATCATTACAAAAAGGACAGTCCATATCGGAAAAAATACCCAGTTTGGTGGAGCAAAAGACGGCTTAATGATTCCGGCATACCATACAGGGATCGCTGGAGTTGTGAAAAATGAACCGAGAAAACCAGCAGATAGGCATATCCCGATACTGACTATCAGTTTAACCGTTCCAGATATATTTTTATTTGACATAATTTAATTATTGAAGCTATCTCCTGTCAACAAGACGTTTCGGTCTGCCTTTTATCTTATAGAGTTCCAGATCCCGCATTTCTGCAAAATTAAACATGATCTTGAAAGTTCCATCTCCATATGCTTCTTCAAGCATGGGTTTACTTTTGAAGAAAGAATAGAGGAAATTCTCTTCAATAGATTTTCTATCACACTTATCCCTGTCAAGACATTCAAGACTTACTCTCATTATGGTTTCACCTTCATCGTCTCCTCCATAAAGGAACGCTTCATATTCTCCTGTAAGGTATTCCATATTATCTCTCTGAAACACTCCTCTTTCAACATCTACTCGGTTAAAAGCTATATCTTCCACCCAGACGGTTTCTGATTCGCGCTGTGGATTCAATATCTTCATATGCGTCCGTCCACAGGAGCATTTTTTTCTTGTGACCACAAGAGTTGTGTCTTCTGTATCATAATTGAGAAGGAGACTTCCTGATTTTGCACCCACTGGCAGTAGCGTCGTAAGAACAACCCTTCCGCATTCCCCATCACTTACGAAGTTTTTCAATCCTGGATCATATATGTCCATATGAACAAGATCTTCAGGCACATGAAGCCCGACTGGGTCAGAGCATTCCCCGCACATTGTTCCTTCAGTGCTTCCATATGTATTATAGACCGGGCATCCCCAGACCTCAGCAAGGTATGCGCGGGACTCATCTGCAAAACTCTCACCACCCACAACGAGTCTTTCAATACCTGATTCCGGGGGTAAGAATTTTTCAGACTTCATTTGCCGGGCAAGTCCCAGAAGTTTGAATACGCTTCCTACTATACCTGTTGGCTTATAATGTCTGATAACCCGGGATGGAAATGTACATTTTCCTGTGGGGATGATCGTCATTCCGATTTCGCGGGCTGAAAGGGTCATAGTATTTGCACCTATGTTCATGCCGTATGAAGCGCAGATCACAACCCTGTCGCCAGGTCCGAAACCCTGCGAAACAAAACTGCGGGCGTATTTTTCGGCATAACGTCCCCAGTCTTCCCATGTGAGAAAAAAGGCTTTTGGTGTCCCGCTCGTTCCTGAAGTTTCATGAAGTGTGAAGATATCTTTCCAATCTGCGCTTTTGAATTGAAAATCCGGACTTTCCGGAGGTTGATTCTCTCGTATTGTTCGCCCTGAAATTATGGGCAGTTCTCTGAGATCTTCATGAGTTCGCACATTTGCCGGATCAATTCCCTGTTCTTTGAACCATTTCTTATAAAATGGTGAGTTTTCACTGGCATATTTCACAGTGTAACGCAAGCGTTCTTCGATCAAAGCATTCAGATCGCCCCTCTCCATGGTCTCTATCTTCTCATTAAAGAACATAATGATAGATGAATCTTCAATATATATATGATTTATGTGATTTATGTTATGCCAATACTGAAGATGTCGTCCGGGCAGCTAATGAGAGAGTCAGAAATTATGAACGAATTGAAAATCTCTATCTGCATTCAAAAGCTGCCGAATAAGTTTCTCCCATTTCATCTTCCGAAGTAATCCCGACAGCGATGGAATCTGCATACCTGGAGTTGAATGCCCAGACCCGGACTTGAACCGGGGACATCTGCGTCTTCAGCGCAGCGCTCTCCCAGGCTGAGCTATCTGGGCACACGGGGTGCTAATAGCCGACATGATATATCTATCCTTCGGAAACAGTCGGCTACTCATTATGGGAGTGAGGCTCAAAATATGATTCACGAAAGAAAAGCTTTTCGGATGGGATGGTATCAATGTTTACTAACGTCAAAGTGACAGAAAATTCGTTAACATGTATTTTATGCGGTCTACACAATATGAGTGATGGCTTTTTAAAAAATAGTGCACATCATAGGATAATCAATAACTTATTTATACACACACTATTGATAATGGGTTTATATTCAGAATAAGAGTGATTTTGCATGAGATGGGCTAAATTCCTGCTTAAGATTCCAAATAATTGGATGACATGGTTGCTTCAGTATCATGATATTAGTATCAAAATTTTCAACTGCATGCCATATGAACGCAAGGGTGGGAGAGGGCTCATTAGACTCAGTTCAAATGAAAATATTGATGCTATAATTGACTTGATACGGAATCGCCGCGAAGTAATAAGAACATGCTTCTCCTATGCATCTGATCGGACGATCGTAGGGGAGGTTGTTATTGACAAATGTGCAGCCTGTCTGGCATTGAAACAGTCTGATTGTTTCATGGTCTCATCAAATTCAACGGCGGGGGGTTGGCTTGAATGGACTGTTGCTGCAGAGAATAACGGTGCAATCCATGACCTGATTGATCGATTAAAGAGAAACGGATGCGAAGTTGATTTTACTCGAATATCAAACTTTTCTGGGGGCTCGAATCTTACCCAAAGGCAGGACGAAATCCTTCAATTTGCATATAGTAA
>JBAQYK010000056.1:0-2374 GCA_049299995.1 Candidatus Methanoperedens sp. | reverse complement strand
TAATCAAGGCAAGCGGCATTGGTTATACGGTTTTCAGGGCATCGATCATAATCGGCAGGGGAGGCGCAGCTTTTGATATCCTGGATACCGCAGTCAGGAAATTACCCGTAATACCTGTCTTTAACTGGGAAAACACAAAGGTACAGCCCATTTATATCGGGGATGTGGTGCGGTATCTTGTGGAATGCCTTGAAAAAAAGGAGACTGTAAACAAATGTTACGACATAGGCTGCTCCCGGGTTTTCACATACAAAGAACTGATGCAGCAGTATGCAAAAGAGCTCGGATTGAAGAAGAGTTTTATTTCCATTCCAGGTTCATGGAACCGGCTCTCGGCAGCAGTGCTTGGAAAGATTGCGCCAGTGAACCCGAATGTTGTTTACTGGCTGATAGAATCGCTGCATAATAATATGGTTTGCGAACCGAACGACCTTGAAGCGATATTCGGGTTTGAGCCGATTTCGTTTGAGGAAAGTATAGGGAAAATCATGAAAAAGGAATAACATGCAACGCGGCTTTAAAATGTTTTGAATCCCAGCACCATCAAAAGTAATACGAGCACCGGCTGGTGAATTAAATAAATAGTTAGAGAATTATTTCCCAAAAACATAAACACTTCTGCAAATCTGCCTTCAAATTTTATATTAGCTGTTCTCCTAATGATGGATTTTCCTGAATATATTCCAAGCATAAGCACGCCCAGCCATGGTATTAACGGAAAATAATCGAATGTGGAGAAGTTTTCAGGCGTAAAACCCAGCCAGAACAGGTAGGAGAAATCGAAATCCGTTAGCTGCAAATAAAAGCCCGGGAAGGCAATTAACAATCCTGCAACAAGGTTCAGCTTATTGTATTTCATGAAAAACGGTACAAGGAAAGAGCTTATAGCAAAGAAGTGCAGTATGCCAAAATATACCATCCTGGCGGGTACAAATATGTACGTAAACAGGGTTATGAGCATTGCAAAAACCAGAAGTTTCACTCCTCTTATAAAATATCTTTTGCTAAATTTTTCCTTGTGATTTTCAAAGCTGACATAAGCTGCGGCACCGGATATGAAAATAAAAACCGAAGCTATGGCTCTGGGAAAGGCGAACGAGTAAAGAAAATCAGGCGGCAGGTTGATAATTCTGAAATAACTCAAAGTAACAGAATAGTTAAACAAAATCATCAATACAATATCAACACCCCTGATAATGTCGATAGTTTGAATCCTCTCATGCATTAAAAGAAGTTGAGGTTCATGGTGCTGTGAACTAAATAATTTCATATTATGCCCTCAATAACAAATAACTAAAGCTATGGGGGATATTTATAATATACTTAGTTCTTAATATAGCGTATTTGCAGGAAGAACAACTATGATTACTCTGCCGCCTGAAGAAGAAATCAGTACAATATTTAAAGAGTGCTGTGAAAAACTGGAAATTGAAGGCTCAGGAAAGAATATGGAAGAGCTGGTCATTTACGACATGACGGACGGGACAAGGACTTCTACCGAGCTTGAAGGTGCGGACGCGTATTTTGACGGCGGGCTTTTTGTCATGAGGTTTATTCATTTCCTGAAAGTGCTGGGCGCAAAAAACAGCTACATCAACGTTATCCATGAGGGGCACAAGGAAAGGGTGAATTACAGGGATATATACGAAGGCATGCGGCGGCATGTGGAAATGTACAGGGAGTATTCTAAAAAGAACAATGTAAGGTTAAGATTCGTAGGCAAGTATGACGCCAGCATCAGCCCGAAGGATACTGCTTACGATTTGAGAAAAGACCTAAAAGACCTCGAAGATGCCACTGCAATAAACCCCGAACATACCGTGCATTTCATGGTTAACTATTCTACGAGATGGGCGGCTGAAGAGGGAAAGGATTTTTTCAAAACACTGCCCGAGGTAAATGTGATCCTGAGGCATGCCAAGGGATATGTGAACGGCGATATGTGGCTTTATGGGAAACTGAATAACAACAGTTTTGTTTATGCCCAGAACGGTTCATCCAACATTAACTGGAGCGACAGGCAGTTGATTATGCTGATTGCCCTGTGCCTCCGGAGCATGCTGCTGAATAAAGGAACCCATTTGTCCAAAAAATACGAAGGGGATGAAAAGGATATTGTGAGGCAGAAGAGGGAGCTTGAGCTTTCGTTTATTCACAAATCGTTTTACGATAGCTCAACAGAGACGAAATTTAAAAAACGGGTTGTTATTTTCAGTTCGTACGGGCCGGAAGTTTACGAGTTTTAATTAAAACGATAGCGTTCTCCTGAATCTGTTAGAGAATCTTGAACCAGAATAACAATTAAAGCGCTAAAATTTGGCACGGATAAAACTAAAAAATAGAGTGGAGAAGTGTTACCTTCTCCGAAGTGCAA
>JBAQYK010000055.1:0-7892 GCA_049299995.1 Candidatus Methanoperedens sp. | reverse complement strand
GCAGTACCCGTTCCAGGGGATGATTTTCTTTTTTGTGTAAGCCGCAACAAAAAGGGCAAGGTTCCTGTCAGGTACAAAGATTATTTCCTCTTCGGGGAGCGCGTTCACCACTTTAACAGCGTTTGCGGATGTGCAGCAGATATCGCTTTCCGCTTTCACCGACGCAGGGGTGTTAACGTAACACACGACCGCTGCATTTGGGTATTTATTCTTTTCAAGCTTCAGCGATTCAGCGGTTATCATCGCAGCCATCGGGCACTGGGCGCTTAACTCAGGCATGAGCACGGTCTTATCAGGGTTCAGGACTGCGGCGCTCTCTGCCATGAAATCCACACCGCAAAAGACGATTACGTCTGCGCCGCTTGAAACGGCGCTCTTGCTCAAGCCGAATGAGTCCCCAACGAAATCAGCAATATCCTGCACGTCCCCGCGCTGGTAGTTATGCGCTAAGATTATTGCATTTCTTTCTTTTTTCAGTTGTTTTATCCTGTTAACTTCGTCCATATTTCAGGGTCAAACAGTATCCTATTGCTTAAATTGTTTTCTGACTTCATGGCAATATTAAAGGTGATTGAGATACTTTATGGCTTATATGCGTAAGAACACGCGCCTTATCCTGGCTCTTGATGTTACAGACAAGAATGCGGCAGTCGCGGTATCAAAAGAAACTGCAGGGCATGTGGATGCCATCAAGATAGGCTACCCGCTTGTGCTGGGCGCTGGATTGGATATAATAAATACTATTTGCGAATATGCGCCTGTGATTGCGGATTTTAAAGTTGCTGACATCCCGAATACCGATAAGCTGATATGCAGCCAGGCGTTTGAAGCCGGCGCCGGCGCTGTTATCGTGCATGGCTTTACAGGCAGCGACAGCCTTCTTGAATGCGTTAAAACGGCGCAGGAATATAAAGGCGGGATATTTGTTGTCACGGAAATGAGCCATCCCGGAGCTGTTGAGTTCATGGCGCCAAAAGCCCTAAAACTCGCCGCCCTTGCGGTTGAATGCAAAGCGCAGGGTGTTGTAGCACCTGCGACGCGCCCGGACAGGGTGAAACGAATCCGTAAGATTGTCGGCAACCTGACCATAATCTCGCCAGGCGTGGGCGCGCAGGGAGGAAGCGCAGCCGATGCGATAAGAGCGGGCGCGGATTATGTTATTGTTGGGCGCACAATTTACAATTCAAAAAATCCCGGAAAAGAGGCTGAAAAGATAGCGAAAGAGATCGAAAAGTGCCGATGATGAAACAAAACAAGGCTGAAAACGTGATGAGCCCTATGAGTACTGATGGCACGAATCCACATATAGATTTTGATTAATCGATATCTATATGTGGATTTAAAAGTTATACTTTATATAAAATTAATATAAACGCCTGCGTCTGTTTGAGTTCTGCCCTCTTCTAACAACAGGCTTATTCATATTAGACCTATTTATCCTACTTTCAGGCTGTCTTATAGCGACCTTCTCAAAAGCAGGTACTTTCTCTTCCATTACATCCACATCATTTTCTTCCAATACCCTTCCAAAATTATCATAATCCTTACTTGAAAGGATACTTATCGCCTTGCCATCCGCTCCCGCTCTTGCAGTCCTTCCTATCCTGTGGATATACTGCTTGCTCTCACGGGGAGTATCATAATTGTAAACATGGGAAACACCCGGGATGTCAAGCCCTCTTGCAGCCACGTCTGTGCATACAAGGACGCAGGCTTTCCCGGAATGGAATAGTCTCATTACGTCGTTCCGTTTGCCCTGGGTCAATCCGCCATGAATAGCCAATGCATCCACACCTGAAAATCTCAGGTTTTTTGCAACTTTGTCCGTATTTCTTTTGGTGTTGCAGAAAACCATAACAAGTCCTGAATTCTCATGCTTCAGCAGGTGCACCAGTAAAGAAAATTTCATCTCATCAGCAACATCATAATAAGTCTGGACAAGTTTTTTCGGGTCAACATAAGACTCCACCGAAACCTGAAGCGGTTTTTTCATGTGATTGCGGGAAAGCCTGACAACATCCTTTGTTATCGTTGCAGAGAACAAAAGAGTCTGTCTCTCTTGCGGGCATTTCCTGATTATTCTCTCAACATCGTCTTTAAATCCCATATCGAACATCCGGTCTGCCTCATCAAGCACAAGGGTTTTTACCCTGCCTAATTTGATGGTACTCCTTCCGATATGGTCAAGTATCCTGCCCGGCGTCCCTACCACAACATCTGCAGTCTGCAACCCCTTGATTTGCGGAGTGATTCCTACGCCGCCGTAGACCGCAATAATTCCCAGAGGTCTGTATTTTGAGAATTTCGCTAAAGCCTGTGCGACCTGCTCCGCCAGTTCTCGTGTGGGGGTCAGGACCAGCGCCTGTATACCTTTTCCTTTTTCCGAGCTCTTTAAGATACCGGCTGCAAATGCAAGCGTCTTTCCGGAACCAGTAGCCGACCCGGCTATAACATCCTTGCCTGCAAGTATCAAAGGGATCGATTTTTCCTGTATTTCGCTGGGGCTTTTAAACTTCGAGTCGTTTATTGATTTCAAAACAGGCTCGTCTATGCCCAGATTTTTAAAACTTTCCATAATTTTTTTGAAAAAGCGTGATGCTATTTCTTATTAACCTCGTTAATTTATATTTTTAAAACAATTAAGAGCTATAAGCCCAACTTTAAAAAAGTCTAGATTAATTTACCCCTTAAAAGTTATTAGCTGCTGATTATGGTGAGCCCCTATTTATACTTTCGTCTGTTTCGATTGATTCCCGGATTTTAGCGCCTCGTTAAAAAACAGTCTGCGACCAGCGTGGTATCAATTCTACACTATAGCCTTCAGAATATCCTTATCTCGCAGGAGACCCAGAAGTTTTCTTGTGTTTGTTATTACAGGCAACTGGTCAATCCTGTTTCGCTTCATTTTCCTGGCGCAATCACTGACCTGAGAGCTTAAGACGGCTGTTTCCGGCTCGCCGATGAGTTTAATAATCTCCTTTACAGGTGAATCCGGCAACCTGATTTTAGAAACGCTATAATACAAACTCATTGTATCACGCATGGATTCCCAGGTCCACGCATCATCATCAGAGCCGGCAGACATATCCGACATCTCTGTTTTGTCTTCAATTATGCTTGCGCCGATAAGATGTTTATCAGACGCAACACCAACCAGGGTGAGATTGGAATCTAAAATCGGAACAGCTTTTACATCGGCTAATTCCATTATCGCGCCTACCACTGAGAGAGGGGTTTCACTCCATACAGAAACAACATTATTCCCAAGATAATCGCTGATCGGGGTGTTGATATTCAACTTCGCTATAGCTCCCACTATATCAGCTATGGTGATAAGACCCATAAGAGAATGGTCCTCAACTACAGGCAAACGCCTGATATTATTTTCCAAAATAATACGTGCCGCCTCAACGATTGATTTCTCGGGTGTAATTGTGATGGGGTTTCGGGTCATCAGTATAGCTATTTGTTCCTCTTCCGGATTCTTTAACAAGTCCGTTCTGGTTACTATTCCCAACAACTCACCGTTTTTTACAATGGGGACACCTGAAATATGTTTTGTCTTTAATATCTCAAGCACTTCATCCCTGGAACCGGGTAATTCAGCATGGGCTACATCCCTTACCATCAATTCTTCGACCGTGATGCTTTCTGGAGTTTCAGCCATTATGTTTCTCCCTTGTTTTACTGTTTTTATTTTTTGCCGCGCACTATAAGCACTGGTATTTTCGAGTTGCGAACAACCTTCTCGGCAACGCTGCCCAGAAGGAACCTGTCAAGCCCGCTTTTTCCCAGCGTTCCCATTACAATAAGGGAGATAGAGTTTTTCTCCGCATACTTTATTATTTCCTCTGCTGGATGCCCTTCAATTGTATTTTTTTCTACATCCAAACCCTCGGCAGAAGCCTTATCTGCCACAATTTTCGTAGCCTCATCGCCTTCCTGCCTTAAAAGCTCGTACATGCTTTCCCATGCGGCATCCATCGGAATTGAGGCAAATGCTGCGGTATCAACCACATATACAGTGTGCAGTTTTGCTCCTGTATTCTTTGCCAGGTCTATTCCGTAATCAACCGCGTTTTTGGTATACTCCGAACCGTCCGTAGCAATCAATATTTTTTTATACAATTTGCTTGCCATATTTATTCACTCCTTCACGCCATTAGATAATCCCGATAATGTCATCCGGTCTTGCCCGCCTTACTAAACTGCTCAGTGGATTTCTTATACCTTGCATATTATTTGATTTTTTAGTCAGTATCATCAGTTTAGCTTTTTTCCCGTTTTTGATAGAGCCCAATTCTTCATCGAGTCCTAACATTTTTGCTCCATTTAGCGTACACAGCTTAAATACTTGTCTGTCATCATAAAGATTTGTTTTTGCAAGAAATTCCATCTCAGAGAACATATTGGCTGAATTCAGCATTACATTATCAGTCCCCACAGCAACAAGAATCCCTTCATCCAGCATTTTCAGGACAGGCGGTACCCCGGATCTGGTGAGTAGATTTGAGCGCAGGCATGTCACAACAGGAATGCCAGCATCAGCTACAGCCTTTATTTCTTTTTTCCCGGCATGTGTCAGATGAACCAGGAAATCAGGCTGAAGTTCAATTGCAGATGCTATATCGAATGAATCCCTTTCACCTGCATGGATGGCAAATTTTTTTCTTTTTTCTTTCGTTTGCCTGCTAATATCTTTAATAATTTCAATCTCCAAATCGCTGGTACTGCTCAATCCTGTACCATCACAGATATCAAGATAGCTCATGTCCCCGTTCACAGGTCTTCCGAAAACCCTTGCTGCGATGCTGTGACCAGTCCCAGTCCCCGTATTTAAATACGGGGTCTTTAGTGCGTCATTGAGCGCTTTCACACCTGCAGCCCCCCCTTCCCGAAAGTCTGCAAAAGCGCATGTGCCTGTCTTTATCATATCGGAAATACTCGCCTTCATCGAGGCAACGATGTCACTGTAAGGAGTGTCCTGCAATATCCTGTGTTTTAAACCATGCGGGGGCTGTACAAGTTCTGCAAGGGGTAAATAAGGCGGGTCTTTAATTACAGAATCCCCTATATGTGTATGCGCGTTCACAAAACAGGGTGCGATTATAGTATCTGTGGTGACGGTACTTTCTTCAACGCTTTTTATTATGCCGTTGTCTATTGTTATATAGCCATCAAGAGGCTCAAACTCATCGCCGTATATTATTGTCCCCTTGAGGGTTTGTTCCATGCAGTCACAATCTCTTTCTAATAAAAACCGTTACCAACAGGATTAACACCGAAAATTCAAACCCCGGGGTTTTTCGTGTCTCTGTCGGCGTAACAGTCGGGCTCAATACCGCTGTTGCAGTTGCTGTGGCTGTTGTCGCTGTTACTTTTGCTGTTGGGGTTGCCGTGGGTGTTGGCGTTGCCTGGGTTCCTGATGAATATGCATATACAAACCCGCTATGGGTTGCTACATACAGCATATTTCCGGATATAACGGGGGAGGTTGTGTAATCATCCGTCTTTTGACCGGTTGAGTTTTTCCAGAGAAGGCGGCCCGTGTTGGCATCAAGTGCATAGATGAAATTATTTCTTGACCCTATATAAACAATATCGTTTGAAATCGCGGGCGAGGCATCAACGAAGCTCCCTGTCTGGAACTTCCATTTAAGGGCTCCTGTCAGGGCATCCAATGCATAAACGTTAGAATCTTTTGAACCGAAAAATACTGTGCCATCTTTCACAGACGGCGACGATTCAACGTTATTTCCTGTGGAATATTTCCATTTCAGGACTCCTTTTGCCGCTGTCAGTGCATAGACATTTCCATCATTTGAACCGATAATCACGGTTCCATTGGCAATAACAGGTGATGATTTTAAATCGCTTGAGCCCGTGTCATAACGCCATTTTTCTTTTCCGCTGGCAGCATCAAGCGCGATTACAAGACCGCCATTAGTTCCAAAGGCAATTATCCCCTCTCCGATAGCAGGGGAGGATTCAATTGCTTTTCCGGTAAGTGTTTGCCATGAAGGTTCGCCTTTTTGGAGGTCAAAAGCATAAAATGAGCCATCCTTTGACCCCACATAAGCAAGATTGCTTACAACAGCAGCCGAGGAAATATATCCGCCCGTAGCGTTTTTATAAACCCATTTTATAGCGCCATCTTTCGTATCTATGGCATAGAATCTTTTGTCATCCGCCCCAACATACAAAACCCCGTCTACGACCGTGGGAACTGATTTTACAAAACCGTTTGTTTGGTTTTGCCAGAGCCCAATTCCTGATTTTGCATCTATGGCGTGTATTCCGCCATTTGAGCCGATATATAAGACATCGTTCACTATTACCGGAGATGAATCCGTGAGTTCTCCGATATCCTTAGTCCATTTCAATATCAGCGGCGGATTGACCGCATCGGTCGTAAAACCCAAATGTGACAGGTCGTTTTTAAACATGCTCCAATCGGATGCAAATGCCGGTGTAATAAGCATCGACATTAATAACACACATATAATAACTCTCATATTTACTCCTTTTGCAAATTTCAAATTATATCTTTAATCTTAAAATTGTTTTAATTTATGACGCGCCAGTGTATGCGAAGGGTCTAATTCAAGTACTTTCTTAAAATGGTTCATGGCTTCTCCTTCTTTTCCCAGCTCCTTGAGCGTTAATCCTTTTTCATACCATGGTTTTGTGTTGCGGGGGTTAATCTCGATTGACTTATCAAAAGCCTTGATAGCTTCATTTTTCCTATCGAGTTCCTTGAGAATGACGCCCTTTTCATGCCATAGCGCAGCATTCTTTGAATTTAGCTCGATTGCCCTGTCATACGAACTTAGCGCTGTTTCATATGCTTTTACAGCATCATAATGCCTGCCAAGAGCTGCGAGGTCGGTTCCTTTAAATCCCCAAACCTTTCCTTTTCCAAACCAGGCATTCCAGTTTACGGGTTCTGTCTTCAGTGCCCTATCAAGTAAATCAAAACCTTCGGCGTATTGCCGCCTGGTACCTATGATCAATCCTTTGCGTGCCAGCGCTCCCGCGTGGTTCGGCTCAATTCCAAGCACATTTTCATATGCCAGCAATGCATCTGCATCCTTTCCAAGCTCGGAGAGGAGCAATCCCTTTTCAAACCAAATTTTCGAGTTCTTCGTATCTATCTGAAGAAGTCTGTCATATATCTTCAGGGCTTCTGCATCTTTTTTTAACTCCCTTAACACCATTGCCTTTTCATACAACAATTTGGCATTGCCGGGTTCAGATTCCAGCACTTTATCATACGCCACAAGCGCTTCTTCGAATCTTTCCAGATTTAAAAGCACGAACCCCTTCTCATGCCAGGCTTTTATATTATGCGGGTCAAGTTCCAGGACCTTCTCGTATGCGTCAAGAGCAGGAAGGTATTGTTCGAGTGTAAAATGTATAGACGCTTTATCGTACCACGCTTTCAGATTCGTTGGGTCAAGTTTCAGAATATTCCCGTATGCTTCGAGGGCATGGTCATATTTGCCTGAACGCTTGTAATCTTGTGCCTCTTGCATCAAATCCTTTTTCTTGAAAAAGTCAAATTTCATGTATATTACCTCAATCTCAACTCGATAAAGCCCGTTTAATTATTCTTCTTTTTTAAAGCATTTTTTACAGTATAAATCTTTCTATAACCGTACTCAACAATAACCGTCTCTATAATATCCGCATCATGAAAAAAAAACCAGATTCTAATATCCAACCAATAATAATATATAGACGTTCAAACATTACGAAATCAGCATTAACACTAATCATTAATTACCGCATGTTTTGGAGGGCTTCAATGCTGAAAGTAAATAATCTGGTTAAAGACTATGTAATCGATTCTGATGCAATCAGAGTCCTGGATGGACTAAGTTTCGAAATAA
>JBAQYK010000054.1:0-3451 GCA_049299995.1 Candidatus Methanoperedens sp. | reverse complement strand
CACGAGGGGAAGCACGAGTGGAAGGGGGAAGGAAAAGAACACCCCAAAAAAGAGCGCAAAGGCGCTCCGAAAGAGGCGAAAAAGGAAGCTCCCAGTAAAGAAGGAGAGCCTGAGATAAGACACATCGTGCGCATCGCAGGCACCGACCTTGACGGCAAGAGAAGCGTAGCATACGCGCTCACCGGCATAAAAGGAATCGGCAGGCGCGCAGCAAAAATACTTTCTGCAAATGCAGGAGTTGACCCGCAGGCAACAGTGGGGTATCTCAATGACGCAGAAACCGAAAAATTACAATCAACGATTGATAACATAACTACTATCCTGCCTTCATGGATGGTAAATAAACAAAATGATATAATGTCCGGAGAAGACAGGCATCTTATCGGTACAGATGTATTACTGGGTCTTAATGAAGATTTGAACCTGATGAAGAAGATGCGCTCATACAAAGGTGTCAGGCATGATCGCGGACTAAGAGTACGCGGTCAGCGCACCAGGTCGACAGGCAGGAAAGGCAGGACTGTTGGCGTCACAAGAGCGGCAATCCAGGCAAAAGCTGCAGCAGCTAAAGAAGAAGGAAAGAAAGAAGTGAAAAAGGAGGGGGCTAAATAATGGGCTACCCTGGAAAGAATAGAAAATCATACGAGACCCCAAAGCATCCCTGGCAGGCAGCGAGGATTGAACCTGAGGTCGAGCTTGTAAAAAGATATGGTCTGCGGAATAAAAGAGAAGTCTGGAAAGCTCACAGCGCTCTTAAGAAATACAGGGAACTTGCAAGAAAACTGCTTGCAGAGAGTGCAAAAGCGCAACTTAAAGGGCATGTGAAAACAGATTCCGACAATATCCTTAACCGCCTGAAAAGATACGGTCTGCTGAAAACCGATGCAGGACTTGATGATATCCTGTCCCTTGATGTAAATAGTTTCCTTGAGAGAAGGCTTCAGACCCAGGTACACAAACAGGGGTTCGCCAATACCTTAAAACAGGCAAGGCAGTTCATTGTGCACGGTCACATCGCAGTGGCAGGCAAAAAGGTCACTATACCAGGTTACATAGTACCAACGAATGAAGAATTGTCTTTAGGTTATTATGGCGGGTCAGCCTTATCGAATGAGGCGCACGCTTCACGCCCTGCGCAGGTTGTTAAAAATATTGCGCAGGAAACAATAAAACCTGCTGAAACGGTTGAAACGAAAAATGAACAGGCACCGGGTTCACCAGCGAAGGAGGCTTAACAATGGCAACTGAGAAATGGGGTGTAGCCCATATATATTCCTCGTTTAACAATACCCTGATAACCATTACTGACCTGACAGGCGCCGAGACTATAGCTAAGAGCAGCGGCGGCATGGTTACAAAAGCCGACAGGGAAGAGAGTTCCCCTTACACTGCCATGCAGATGGCTAACCAGCTCGCAGATAAGTTGCGGGATAAAGGCGTAACCGGCATCCATATTAAAGTAAGAGCTCCCGGCGGTAACATGCAGAGAAGTCCGGGGGGAGGGGCACAGGCGGCTATCCGGGCTTTTGCCCGTGCAGGTATAAAGATTGGACGCATCGAAGATGTTACGCCAATACCACACGACGGCACGAAACCTAAGAAAGGCAGGCGCGTGTAAAATGGATATAGACATAATCGAATTATCAGAGCGAAAAGCCAGATTTGTGTTATCTGGCATTTCAGCTTCGTTTGCAAATGCATTAAGACGGAGCATTCTCGCTGAAGTGCCGGTGCTTGCTATTGATGATGTAAATATCTATGAAAACACTTCTGTGCTGTTTGATGAACAACTTTCTTTGAGATTGGGGATGATTCCGTTGAAAGCTGATATTAAATCGTATAATCTTCCAGCGGAATGCACCTGCAATGGCGCTGGATGCTCTTCATGCCAGGTTTCATTAACCCTCAGTGCGGAAGGTCCTAAAGTTGTATATTCTGGTGATATGGTACCAACTGACCCGCATGTAATGCCGGCAGATTCAACAATACCTATCGTGGAACTCAAGGACAAGCATAAAGTTGTGGTTGAGGCAATAGCAAGGCTCGGAACAGGCAGAAATTACAGCAAATGGCAGGCTGGTGTTGCAAGCGGCTATAAAAACATGCCGGTTGTGACAATCGGGAACTGCGACGGTTGCGGTAAATGTGTAGAAGTTTGCCCGCGTGATATCCTGGTTTTGAATGGAGACAAGGTCAAGGCAAAAGACTTAATCGAATGTTCGATGTGCAGGTTATGTGAAAAATCATGTGATATGAACTCAATTAAGGTAAGTTCTGACACTGAATCCTTTGTTATGAAATTTGAAACGACTGGCGCCCTAACAGCGACTGAACTTGCTCTTGAGGCTGCCGGCAGTATCAAGAAAAGAGCTGAACAATTAGGTGAGATACTTAATACGCTTTGAAGATGCGGTTTCTTTTATCAGGGCATTACATATATAATATGGCTCTGCTATAAGGGATATTCTATAAACCTTTGAGAAAGGTTTATCAAACGAGGGGTATGCAAAGCATACCCCAACACACGCCCTTCCGAGGCGTGACTCGAATTGCGGAGGTTGCCCAGACAGGTCAAAGGCGCCAGCTTGAGGGGCTGGTTTCGAAGGAATTCGTGGGTTCAAATCCCATCCTCCGCATTCTATTGTTACTAAAATATTCATCCGCTTTTTTCTGTATCAAGAATCTCTTTTCGTATATCGGAGGGCATAAAAAAGCCTGTGCTTCTGAGTTCATTAATTATCGTTTGAAGTTCCTGTTTATCCTTTATCGGACAAAGCTCATACCCCCTCTTGATTATTCCCAGCGTACCTGTTATCTTTACATTCTCTTTCCTTGCAATTTTTCTGGCATCAAGATCGTCCAGAGCCGCTATCCAACAATGTGTTTTTGCAAGGGCGATAACTCCCGATTCGCCTTCATGCAGAGTCGCAAGATATTTTTTATGGTCTTTCACTTTTTCAACTTCTATCCAGCCTCCATTTTTTTTGAGGGCGGCTATAGCTTCTTGAAAAATGAGTTCTTTCTCCACAGTATGCGGAATTATCGCTTTGACTTCGAGACGCTTTAGTATCTCAGCCAGCAGGTTAAACCTTCCAATCTCTGAGAACGCACTTATGACGCTTGTATCCAGAACAATCAATCTTCTGTCCCCTTAAGCGCTTCATAGTCTTCATTAAGTTCTCTAACGCCTTCTACCCCAAGCCTCGGGTTAATGCCTTTTTCCATGAGAATATTTTTCATTGCGGTTAAGGAAACACCGGCAATACTGGCGGCTTTGGCAAGGGAAATCTTTTCCTGCCTGTAAAGCGCTATTGCTATTTCTTTGGTGTCGTAATCCCGCAAAAGATGGCGCAGAGCGTCGCGGACTGCTTCGGCAATGTTTCCATAGAGACCGGCATCTATCAGCTGTTTTACCTTTATCTCAAATTCGCCTTTAATTTCTACTGTAGTG
>JBAQYK010000053.1:0-3879 GCA_049299995.1 Candidatus Methanoperedens sp. | reverse complement strand
CAGTAGATAGCGATTAATAGAGTGTACAAAGAGATAATTAAGGATAATAATAAATTAAAATAAGTATAAAAGTAATAAAATAATAAAAATAAAATATATTAGGGTGTGGGGTGCGCCGATATGTTCCCGAAGCAGCCTCACGGTCTATGAGACGGCGGGTTTACTCAGAATCAACAGCGAACCGATACGAACTCGTACGAACTCCGGTTGAGAGCTATCCGATGCGGGATAGTAATGGCGATGAAGACACGGCGCGGTTGGGCAGGCGGGCGGCAAAGTAAGTTGAAAGAAGCAGTGCTCCAATTCATGAAAGTTAATCCTTCCAATCCTCTCTCGTCATCAACTTCCACGCATTTTTATAGGCTATCTTCTCAGCGACATCCTTTCTTACTCCTTGAAGAATAATGGTTCTATAAGTACTCATGACCCTATCGTATTCACCAAATCTTCCTGAATTTATATCAGACCCAAGAACAAACCTGTCAGGGAAATCCTCAATTAATTTTTTCCATTCAGGATTAAGGGAAGCGCCAGAAGATGTGACATCATACATGATTCCCTCCACATACCCTGTCTGATATCTTGAGCCGGGTTTTGATGCAAGGAAGTCAAAATAAAGATTTGGATATTTATTCAAAAACTCCCGAACTGCATCAGGCCGGCTGAATTTTGCCCAGGTTACGGGATTCCTGTTCCTTCCGACATGAGCCCAGACAACCTTTGCTTCTGGATATTTTACGAGCATTCTTTCCAGTTCAGGGAGAAGTTCATCCTCAGCTTCGTGATGAAGTACAAAAGGAATGCCCGTATCATTTGACGCCCCAAAGACAACCTGCATGGCTTTGGAGTCTACAGGCATATGCACATCACGGTTATTAGTGTTCGAGGGGTAATGTCGTGCCTCAAACTCGCCCATTGCAAAATATCTCCCTGACCGAACATCATTCCCTAATTTTTCAAGAAAGCCATTATCGCTGCCGTGCCATTTTTGACCGTCGCCGTGAACTGTTGTCGGAACGAATCTGTCAGGATATAATTTGTTAAGCCTTATTGACTCTTCACTTCCCTGGTTTTCATTTGGTCCAAGCCATGTTAATGCCACGCCGTTCCTATCCATGTTATGGATCAGTTTATCAAGGTCCATATCCCCTCCATAATGAAACTCTGCATCAATTATAGGAAGGGTGCCATTTTTAAGCATTCCGCGTATCCTTTCGTCAAATATCTTTATCTGTACATTTTCCCCGGTCAAAAGCCGGGACTCGTTAACGACGGCTGGAGTTGGGACTGGAGATGGGACTGAAGGTGGAGTTGTAAGCGCGGGAGTAATAGCAGGTGTGACGTTTTCATCTCGTGAAGAGGGGGGTGTACTTACGCATCCTGAGATTAGACTGACAAACAGGGTCAACAATAAAAACATTACATAATTTCTCTGCATTTCATACCCCTCCAATATTCTGCATAATATTTACTTATAATTATGGTTTAATTGTATTTATAATCTGACAATAGGAATTTAATCCTGTATTTTTGGTTATCCTTGTGAAAGTGATACGATTATCCTCGCGCCCCGACCGGAAGCGGCACGTCTTCAGCTCCGCAAGAAAAAAGCCCATCCCATCGATGCGGACTTCGGGAGTTCGGGTCTGATGGAATATTGCTGCTCCGGGAACATATCGGCGCGCTGGGGATTTAATAATTACAGAGTTATAAATATTCGGCGCAGTAGAAAAATGCTATGAAATGTGAGACTATAAATCTGCGTTCATCCGCGGTTTTATTTCTTCTTATACACATTCAGCCCGATCTTGACCGCTTCCTTCCCAGGAACTGACTGATTACCTTCGTTTGATGCGATGATAATCGTTTTCCCGGATGTGGAAGGTCCAAAATCTTTTGTTAAATCCACCTTGATCGTCAAAATGTTCCCATCAACTGACATTTCTACGTTCTTCATAATTTCATATCTCCTTCTTTATTTTTTATTATTATGACACCAGGAACCATCCATATATAACACAGGAAAGGCTAAAAGCTTTTGTTTTCTGAAAAGACCAAATGCAAACCGTTATCCTTTTTGAAATTGTCAATAGCCTTCATGCAGGTTTGCATCACATGTGAAGCATCCACCAGGTGCGGGTTAAAAGATGAAGGGCTTTTTGACCTGTGCCCAAAAATTAAAACTGCTGAAATAAAGGTAAAACCTGAAGTAGAGAAAGAAGCAACGACCGCAGTTATTGACAAAGAAATACTCAGGCGGTACTTTGGCTATTCCGAATTCAGGCAGCTCCAGCAGGATATAATACTTGATGTCCTGAAAGGGAACAATGTACTTGTGCTCATGCCCACAGGCGGCGGAAAGTCCCTGTGCTACCAGTACCCATCCCTGCTTTTTAAGGGACTGACGATAGTTGTCTCACCCCTTATTTCCCTGATGAAGAACCAGGTGGACAGCCTCCGGCAAAATGGCATCGCTGCTGAATATATCAACAGTTCATTGAATTATGAAGACATTGTAAAAATAAAATCAGCCCTTTTGCAGAACAGGATCCGGCTGCTCTATATTGCGCCTGAAAGACTGACCATCCCAACCTTTCTTTCATTTTTAAAGGGATTGAAAATAAGCCTCTTTGCCATTGATGAAGCCCACTGCATCTCGGAATGGGGGCATGATTTCAGACCTGAATACAGGCAGTTAAAAATTATAGGCACTTCCTTTCCTGATGTTCCGATAATTGCCCTTACTGCCACAGCAACCACAAAAGTCAGGGAGGATATTATCAACCAGCTTGAACTCAAAGACTGTAAAAAATATATTGCAAGTTTCAATCGCGAGAACCTTGTTTATTATGTCAAACCCAAACAGGATGCATTCAAGCAAATCGTTGAGTTCTTAAAAACAAAGCCCCGCGAATCAGGCATAATTTACTGCTACAGCAGGAAAAACGTTGAATCCCTGACAGAAAACCTGAAATATGCAGGGTTCCGGGCGCTTCCATATCATGCAGGTCTTTCCGCGAGCGTGCGGTCAACGAACCAGGATAAATTCATAAAAGACGATGTGGATATCCTTGTCGCCACTATCGCTTTCGGAATGGGCATTGACAAACCCAACATACGTTTTGTGATACATCATGACCTCCCCAAGAACCTCGAAGCCTACTACCAGGAAACAGGACGCGCAGGCAGGGACGGGCTGAGAAGCGATTGCGTGCTTTTCTACAGTTACGGGGACAGGCAGAAGATAGAGTATTTCATCAACCAGATGACAAATGAAAAAGAAAGGCAGATATCGCATGATAAACTGATGGATATAATAAATTTTTGCGAAACCAATGTATGCCGGCGAAAGCTGCTCCTTGGATATTTTGGCGAGGACTTTAAAGAGAAAAAATGCAGCGGCTGCGATAACTGCCTTATGCCAAGGGATGAGACGGAAGCCACTGGTGAGATACTGACCATTCTTTCCTGTATTGAAGAACTGGGTGAAATGTTCGGGATAAACTACTGCATAGATGTTCTGACAGGAAGTAAAAGCAGCCGCATCATGCATAATGGTCACACGGCTTTGAAGTCATACGGCTCCGGGAAAAACCTGCCAAAGAAAACATGGCACGGGTTCATAAGAGAACTCATCCAGCGCGGTTATCTCAACCTTGAGGGTGAATATCCTGTCCTGAAATTGTGCCAGAAGAGCAGGGATATGCTGTCGGGTTCAAAGAACGGCGCGGCGAACCAAAAAATATTCCTTGTAAAGCCCAGTGTCATTGAAAAACCGGCGATAACAGAGCAGGACTCCGGCGAAAGGGGATTATTCGAGGCGCTACGGAATTTGAGGAAAACACTGGCTGACGCCGAAAATTATCCGCCGTATATGAT
>JBAQYK010000052.1:0-4211 GCA_049299995.1 Candidatus Methanoperedens sp. | reverse complement strand
GTTCTGAAAACCCCAGTACCGCATTCATCGGGGTTCGAAGTTCGTGGCTCATGACTGATAAAAACTCAGACTTTGCGCGGTTTGCAAGAGCAAGGCGCTCGTTTTCAAGGCGCAGTTCTTCCGCTTTCTTGCGCTCTGTGATGTCCTGGAAAACGCCGTACATCGCCTGTTTACCCTGGTAGGTAAAAGGAATTGCCACAATCTCCACATCTACAGGCGTGCCGTCGAGCCTGAGGAACTTTTCTTCTATGAGAGACGCCACTTTTCCTTCTTCCTGCATACGGATGCGTTCTTTGGCAAGCTTATGGTAATCAGGATGTATAACATCTAATACCGGTTTTCCAATGAATAGAGAAGGATTTGCTGCGCCAAGAATTTTTGCACCTGCTATATTCATAAACACAAATTTACCTTCGAAGTGGATAGCGATTCCATACGGGGAGAAATCCACAAGCCTGCGGTAGCGTTCCTCGCTTTCCAGCAGCGCCTCCTCAGACCGCTTGCGCTCTGTGATGTCCCTTGCCACATGAATGACGCTGACGACCTTTCCGGTTTCATCTTTAATGGGCGATGTAGAGACCTCTACATATCGCTTTTTGTCATCTTTGGTACAATGCACATGCTCTACTATTGAATATTCTCCTGTGTTTACTGTTTCAAGAAGAGGGCATAATTCATCAAAAAGAGTACACGGTCCTGCGCGTTTGTGAGTTATCTCATGACAGGTTTTTCCAATCGCATCTTCTTTATTCAGCCCGTAAGTATCCAGAAAAGCCGTATTTGCATCGATTATCCTGAAATCATTGACATCAATAACTGAAATATCGTCGTTCATGCTGTTCAGGACTGTTTCAACGAAATCCTTTGATTTTTTAAGCGCATCCGCAGCCTGCATGCGCTCAACGGTTGATTTCTGAAGTCCTTCAGCCATTTTATTGAAAGTATCCGCCAGTTCGCCGATTTCGTCCTTTGATTTGATTTCTATCCTGGCGCCAAGATTACCACTGCCTATATCGACGGCGGCTTCTCTGAGTTTCATAACCGGATTGGCGATAATTTTGGAAAAAATGTAGCCGAGACCAAGAGCGCCGGTAACAGCAGCTAAACTGATGATAAGAATAATACTGTAAAGGAATGCAGCATTTTGTTTGGCTGTATTTTGTTGTTCCGCCTGCATATCCACTTCCAACTTTGAAAGTTTAAGACCATCGCTTCGGATTCTGGCGGCGACGTCGTCAAGCTTCCGCACCAGATTTTCGTAATTTCCGATTGCAAACTTTCCTGTTGTTTTCGTTTCATTATCATACGCTTTTAACAGCAACTCCCCAACAGACTGAAGCTCGTCTGTTTCAGACTTGATCGCTGATAAAATCTTTATAGCCTCGGGATTCTTTACATTCGCTTCTATTATCGAATTTTGCTCGCGTAAAGATGCGATTCTCTGGTAGTATTTCGTTCTATCTGTTTCGTTATGCAATGTTAAATACAGCATTAAATGCCCCTGCGCCCTTTTTGCATAACTGCTCACTTCATTTGACGCATCAACTATGGTTCCAAAATGTTTTTCACCGCCTTCATAAGTGCTAACAACATGGTTATTGGCATAAAGACCAAGAATACCGACAAGACCTACTAATAATGAAACCGCTATAAACCCGGTAATCAATTTTTGTTTAATTTTCATCTTTATTGCCTTTCTTAAAAAATCTGTAAAGATTCTTGATGCTATCCCCGCACCACTCCGGTGTTATTTAATCTAAACATAGTGTGTTTACAACATAAGCCTTATGTCGATGCATTCTTTTTTCCCGCAGGAAACGTGAAACATAATTTTGAGCCGGTGCCCTGCTCAGATTCCACCCGAATTCACCTTCATTGACGTTCTACGATTTTCTGGCAAATTCAAGTTTCATTTTATCTGGAAAGGAACCAGTGTCAGGCAGAGAATCCCCAGCATAAAAGCAATAATCCCTAAAGCCATCCTCCCTCTTCCAAGCGGGACTTCATCATCAAGTGGTTTTGGATGACCCGCGGCTGCAAAAAAAGAAAGGAAAAGCCCCCATAATACCCATAAAAAGCCATCCCGGTTCTGGAAATAAGTAAGGTAAAATCCAAGCGAGATTAATATAAACGGCATAATGTTCGATACATGCAGGGCTTTCTCGCCAAGCATTGCGCGAAGAACGTGCCCGCCGTCCAGTTGCCCGGCTGGAATAAGGTTCAGGGCTGTCACAAGCATCCCAACCCAGCCTGCAAACGCAACAGGATGCAATGGCGCAGCTTCATCAATAGGTATAAAACGCGTTATAAAATCAAACAGGGGCGGAATGCCCAGTTGAATCTGGAATCCTTCTGTGGTTTGGGTAACAGGAGGTAGAAGAAGCCCTATGATAGTAACAACAACCGACACAAAAAGACCGATAAGGGGACCTGAAACTCCAACATCGAAGAGAGCTTTGCGGTTGGGTATAGGTCCGCGGTGTTTGATTATGGCTCCCATCGTCCCAATAATGCTTGGAAACGGGATGAAATAGGGTAATGACGTATTCATGCCGTGCTTTTTCGCGACAAGGTAGTGCCCTGCTTCATGCGACCCGAGCACTGTCATAATCGCTATGGTGAACGGAAGCCCCTTCAGGACATCAGAGGGATTGCTTACCGGGTCCGCGCCGAAAAGGAACGACCCCATTACCATGGTAGTGATAACCGTAGCAAGTGCAAGCACCACATTTATCCAGTGCTTCTCCACTGCAGGTTTAAAAGGCGAAGCTATGATTATGTGTTCGCCCAATTCATACTTAATAGAAAAATCATAACCCTTTTCAGTAAAAACCTGCCATAATTTTTGATAGATTATCCTGATGTCTTCCTTTGGGATTCCAAAGAAATAGATATTACTATTCTCATGCTGGATATCATAAATTGAGAAAAACTGGCTGATTTTTCCTGCCAGTTCATCATCTACCTGGGACTTATGAAGAAGGTTATTCATTTATATAATTCTAATTCTTACTTACAGTTTCAAGAGGGATAAATTTTGTCCCGTAGTATATCATTCCCTTTTCGCTCTCCTCACCCAGTCTCCTGAATGCTGATTTTACCTTCATGCCGATATGAATATCCTCATGAGCGCATATTACCTGTGAGGTTAGCCTGGGACCTTCATCCAGTTTGATTATCGCAAGTATGTAAGGCGTATGCTTCGCATAATCCTTTGTAGCGCTATGCACTATCGTATAAGTCACCACTTCGCCTTTTCCTTTGAATTTAAACGGGACTATCACCCCGTTCCTCCTGCATCGCGGACACATATTTCTTGGCGGATAATAATATTCTCCGCATTTTTCACAGCGCGTTCCGATGAGGTTGTACAGGTTTTTAAGTCTCCTCCAGAATCTTGGAACTGACATAATTATCTCTCCCTCGAAAATATATGAACAACCGCAGTGCCGCCAGAGCCTCCCACGTTATGGGTAAGACCTATCTCGGCGCCGTCTATCTGCCGTTTGCCTGCATCGCCTCTCAGTTGAAGTGTAACCTCTATAGCCTGCTTTACTCCAGTCGCCCCGACCGGATGACCGCATGCTTTTAATCCGCCGGATGTGTTTATGGGTATGTCCCCTCCGAGCGCTGTCATACCAGACTCGGAAGCCTTTCCGCCTTCGCCTTTTTTCACAAAACCGAGGTCTTCGATCGCGCATATCTCGGCGATAGTGAAACAATCGTGCACTTCTGCAAAATCAATATTTTTGGGTGTAACCTTTGCCATTTTATAAGCCCTGTTTGCAGCAGACACGGTTGAATCAAGCGTGGTTATATCAGGTCTGTCATGAAGCGATATGGTGCCGCTGGCTTGCGCCGAGGCTTTTACATATATCGGGGTATCAGTGTATTTGTGAGCTATATCGGCAGGCGCAAGAACAACGGCAGACGCGCCATCCGTAATCGGCGAGCAGTCAAAGACACGGAGAGGATCCGCTACCATTACGGAATTAATGACCGTATCTATGGTTATCTCATTCTGGAACTGCGCTATTGGATTCATGGTGCCGTTATGGTGGTTCTTGACAGCAACAGACGCAAGCTGTTCCTGTGTCGTTCCATATTTATGCATGTGCAGCCTGGCAATCATTGCATAAAGCCCGGGAAACGTGGCGCCCATTATACCTTCCCATTCCCTGTCTGCGGCTGCGGCAAGGGCATCGGTTGTG
>JBAQYK010000051.1:0-9147 GCA_049299995.1 Candidatus Methanoperedens sp. | reverse complement strand
ATGGTAACATTATATTTCCGCAACGCTTTGACAAGTTCCACCGCCCTTTCGACTTCTTTCTCGGTCGACACTTCCACGCCTGAAGTTATCGAGATTCCTTTCATCTTCCCCAGATTGTATGCCTCTTCGACAAGCTCCAGCAGTTCTTCTGTCGATTTGACCTTGCCTTTAAGTTTCGGGACAGGACAGAACTTGCAGTCGTAGATGCAGCGCTCGCTCATGGTGATATATGCCTGCTCGGGGCAGTGGATGAGTTCTTCCTCGATAGTTCCCCTCACGAACTCCTTCCCGCCTTTTAATATCACAATCTCGCCGTTTTCTTTTATCGCACGAAGGGGCGAGCCTTCGTCCACCACCAGCCTTACCCTGTGCTTTCCTGACCTGAAAAAAAATGCCTTGCCGCCAGCGCCGGGACCTGCTGTGGGAATCGTGAGCCTGCCCAGGATTGAAGGGTCGATATCGATTGCGCCGATGGAGATAAGCTCGGCTTTTATCGCTGCATTCATTTCCATACACTTTCACCATGCTTTCATTACATTTAATATTTGGGCAGCCAAACCTTCTTCATGCGCACCGAGCTGGCGCGACCCTATAAAGTACAGCTTCACACACGGAGGAAAGGATGGTTTTCCTAATCCTGTAGACAGGGAAGCCTATGATAATTCAATTCAGGTATTGCAGGAATCGCTGGATAGCGCCAGGCTTGATAAAAAAGAGAGATACGATGCGATAAAAAGGCTGGAAGGTTTCATCAAGGAACTCCGCAAAATACGAACCCTTAGATTTATAGCAACTACAGCTTCTTCAATTCCCTGAAATCCATAATCGTAGAAATCGGATATGTAGTGACATCAATACCGCTCTCTTCCACAGCAGCCATTGCATTCGTCCCCGCATAAACCACAACGCCCACTTTCCCGGCATCAACAGGCGCGTTAAGCACCGACTTACCGGGCTCTCCAATCTCTACTATCCCCCCGATTCTGGTATCCATCACAGTGCCCAGGATTTTTTCAGCTTCGGAAACTGCTGCCATCGGTATCTCGCGCAGGTTGGCAAGAAGCCTCCCTGAACCCGTATCCACGGCAGGAAGAACCCCGGTCATCTTCTTGGACATAAAAATCCTCATCGGGTCAATGGATGTACCATTATATTCTATAAGCTCCTCAAAATATACAGGTTTCCTGTTTTTTATTTCCAGAATACCTCCATATTTGGGAGTGCATGGAATCCCGTTATTCAGCAAAATCCCGTCAACCGTTATGCTGCACATGGTTGCCAGTCCTAATTTACCATCAGGGATTTCAATATCCGGGGTCACCGTCCCCTCATCTATTAACTTTATATACGGACTGATGGAATAGCCGTTGTATATAACATGCTGGAGTATTTCCATGGTTTTATCAACGTCGTTCTTGTCTATGATTGACGTATTGATTATTACGGTGCCCTCCCCTGTCTTCAGGTCAAAAGTGGTATCATAGATGAGTTTTTCAATCCTGTTAATGATGAAACCCACCCTGTCCCCGACCAGCGCGCTGTTAAGCTCGTTAATCCCCTGCTCAGTAATAACCCTGCCATCGTATCCCTGGCGTTTGGTGAGACCCCGTTCATCCAGTATGCGAAGATGATAGCGGACGCCCCGCTCCCCGATAGCGTATCCGCGTTCATTCATCCTGTCCGCTATCAGACGCGCTCCTATAGGGTCTTTGTTCTCATGGAGAATCCTTATAATCTCTATGAGTTTTCTCTGCACCTGCGAGTCAATCGTTGTTGTTGTCATATCACCTTTTTAAATTGTGTTCAGGTATCGGTCTAGTTCCCACTGGTGTACGCTTATTCTATACGCGTCCCATTCAGCCCTTCCAAGCCTCATGAAATCCGTATAAACATGCTCTCCAAGCGCTTTGCGTATAATGCTATCTGTTTCAAGATTATCCAGCGCCTCTTTCAAATCGCCTGGGAGTGACTCGATTCCATGTTTCTTTCGTTCTTCTTCGTCCAGGTGGAAGAGGTTTAGCGTTGTGGGCTCTCCCGGGTCTATCTTGTGGTCAACGCCATCAAGCCCAGCCATAAGAATTACCGCAAAGGAAAGGTATGGATTGCATGACGGGTCAGGGCTTCGCAGTTCGATGCGCGTGCTCATGCCCCTTGCCGCAGGAATGCGTATCATGGATGAACGGTTGGCTCCCGACCATGCGATATATACGGGCGCTTCATATCCGGGTACTATCCTCTTATACGAGTTCACGATTGGGTTGGTCACCGCAGTAAAGGATTTTACGTGTTTCTTCAATCCGCCGATAAAGTATCGCAGCGTATCGCTGACTTCCATGTCCTTATTCTCGTCATAGAAAGCGTTTTTCCCGCCTTTGAACAGGGAGATATTGGTATGCATACCCGAGCCGTTTATGCCGAAAACTGGTTTAGGCATGAATGAAGCATGCAGGTTGTTCATGCGCGCTATGGTTTTTGTTACAAACTTGAATGTGATAACGTTATCAGCGGTTGTCAAAGCATCAGCATATTTGAAATCAATCTCATGCTGTCCTACAGATACCTCATGGTGGGAAGCCTCAATGTTGAATCCCATGTTCTCAAGCGCCACGACTATGTTCTGGCGGATTTCTTCAGCCTGGTCTACCGGAGGGAAATCAAAATAGCCGCCGAAGTCATGCGGGATATTGGTTGCCTGTTCGTCTTTTCTCTTGAAGAAAAAGAATTCAAGCTCAGGACCATTATTCATGACAAAGCCGCGTTTGGCAGCTTCCTGTATTGCTCTCTTTAAAACATAGCGCGGGTCGCCTTCAAAAGGCTTGCCGTTGGGTTTATAGACATCGCATATCAACCTCGCGACTTTTCCGCCGCTTACGTCCCATGGAAGAATTTGGTAGGTATTTATATCGGGTTTCAGCAACATGTCGGATTCTTCAATCCTGACAAATCCCTCTATCGAGGAGCCGTCAAAGGCTATACCGGATTTCAATGCTTTTTCAGCCTGTGATACGGGGATACCCACATTCTTGACCTGACCCCCAATGTCCACAAACTGGAGTCTTAAAAATTTAACATGGTTTTCTTCGATTGAGCTTAATACATCTTCGTTTGTTACTGTCATATTCATCACTTATTCTTTTTGACTTTATTACTATTTGTAGTTATAAATCATTCTGTGTCATTACAGGTTTTCGGTTTGTATATCCTGCTGGTGTAATTATCAACTCTATACTAATTGCATTTTCATATTCCGAAAACGTTTCAGGTGTTGCCATTTCTTTTTCTCCTATGAATTTTGTGATCCCAACATATCCTTTTTCGACCCAATGCAGATTCATTTATTTTGAATCAACTGTTACAATATCCCAAATTGAGAGAGTGCCTCAAAGGATATGTCAAGACCGACTATAAGCTACCGTTTACCTACTTAAATAGTTTTCTATCCAATCCGGCTGCGAGACTTCATTAGCGAGAAGTTTAGTATATTATGCCATGCTCCGGTGCATGTCAAAACAACTTCAAGTCACAAACACATGCCGCAATATTTAAATAAAGGAAACACCCTTCCGTTTCCGAGCGTTTTTGAGAGAACGCTAAACAACTGTTTACAATGCAGGAGAAGAACTGCCAAAAAACATGCCGGTCTTCTTCAAAAACCCAAATTGGAGGAACAATGAATCTTAGACAACCAAATGCGAATGAAGCGACGCAGACATTTAATCGCTCAAAGAGTGTATCTCCCATGTCGGGGATATGTACTCGTTGTATAGACGGATGCCGCGGCAACTGTGAAATCTTCAAATCCTCATTCAGGGGAAGAGAAGTCATTTATCCCGGACCTTTCGGGAATATAACAGCAGGCGCGGATAAGAACTATCCTGTGGATTACTCGCACCTGAATATCCAGGGTTATGCAGTCGGAGCATGGGGATTACCAGACGGGGAAGACCCGAATCCCGATACGGCGATATTCCCGAGAGTGGACACAGAAACCGAATACGGCTGGGATAAGAAAGTACGCATGAAAATGCCGATTTTTACAGGCGCGCTTGGCTCGACCGAAATCGCGAGGAAAAACTGGGAACACTTCGCGGCAGGGGCGGCAATCTCCGGTATTACGCTTGTATGTGGAGAGAACGTATGCGGTATTGACCCCGGGCTTGTGCTTGACAGCAGCAAGAAAATCAAGAAATCGCCTGAGATGGACCGGAGGATAACAACCTACAAGAAATACCAGGAAGACCATGGTGAAATCCTTGTCCAGATGAACGTCGAAGATACAAGGCTCGGCGTTGCTGAATACGTTTCATCAAAACACAACCTCGACACAATTGAACTCAAATGGGGACAGGGCGCAAAATGTATCGGCGGTGAGATTAAAGTCAACAGCATAGAGCGCGCGGTTGAACTTAAGAAGCGCGGTTACATCGTCACACCCGACCCCGAAGACCCTGCAATAAAAGCTGCTTATAAAGACGGGGCAATCAAGGAGTTTGAGAGACATTCAAGGCTCGGCTTTGTCACAAAAGACGGATTCTTCGATGAGGTTGACCGCCTGCGCGACCTGGGATTCAAACGCGTGACCCTGAAGACAGGCGCTTATTCCATGGTTGAACTGGCAATGGCATTGAAATACTGCTCTGAAGCGAAGATAGACCTCCTGACAATCGACGGCGCACCGGGCGGAACAGGCATGAGCCCATGGCCGATGATGGAAGAATGGGGCATCCCGACCTTCTACCTGCAATCACTGGCATATGAGTTTGCCGAAAAGATGAGCAAAAAGGGCATGAGAGTACCCGACCTTGCGATGGCTGGCGGCTTCTCAAGCGAGGACGGCGTTTACAAGGCGCTCGCTATGGGCGCGCCGCACTTTAAGGCGGTGTGTATGGGAAGGGCGCTGATGATACCCGGCTTTGTGGGCAAGAACATCGGCAAGTGGATTGCTGAAAATGACCTGCCCAAGACTGTGTCCGAATACGGAAGCAAACCAGAAGAGATCTTTGTCTGTTATGAAGAACTGGCGCATCGCTTCGGAAACGATATCAAGAATCTCCCGATGGGAGCAATCGGCATTTACACCTACGCCCAGAAATTCAGGACCGGTTTGCAGCAGCTAATGGCTGGCTCGCGAAGGTTCAGGGTTTCTGCAATCTCACGAAATGACGTTATGGCTCTGACAGAAGACGCCTCAAAGTTAAGCGGCATTCCTTATGTGATGAATGCATACCGCGAGACGGCTGAAGCAATACTGGACGAGTAATATACAACAAAAACATACAGTAGAAACCGCAGGTTCAATATACGTATCTAATGCATAATCTGCGGTTAATATTTTTTCTATTTGGTCACAGAAATTTATTTAAATAGCGTATACTTATTATTTATTAAAACATTTGTGAATTTATAATCTGACTTTTTCTGCGTCAGATAGTAACTATAAATTATTTTGAAGAGATAGAATGATAACATGGATGAAAATTTAGTTTCGTGCGGCTTGCCTGCAATAGACATCGAACTTGGGGGCGGGTTATACAAAGGCTCGCTGGTATATCTGATGGTAGACTCCATGGTGATGGGGGAGCTTTTTCTATATTATTTTCTGAAAAACAAACAAGCTTATTACGTGAATACAGACCGCAAGCCTGAGTTTATCAAGCGAAATATGGACGTACTGGGATTCGAGACTTCCAGTATCAGGTTTATCGATGTCCATGGAAGATACTACGAACTGGAGGACAGGCTGCTTGAACGCGGCAGGGGAGTAAAGGATTACATGATTCTGGATTTTATGAAAAAACAGCTTGATGGCATTAAAGAAAAAGACGTCAATCTGATAGTGGATACAGTTACCTTCTTTATTCATTTAGACGTCAGGAGAGGTTTGATACACGAAATGGTCGATACCATCTATAATGCCACGAAAAGAATAGGGGGGCTTGGAATCCTTTACGGAGTAAAAGAGGACACACGCTCCTCTGTTGAGAGTGAGGTCATCAACCGCTGCGATGCCGTGTTCGATGTTTCACTTGTAAAAAAATCTGACAGGATAGTTACAGAGCTTGTCATACCGAAAGCAAGAGATAGACCAATACGCGGCAATGTTCTCAAGTTCAAAATCGATGGGGGAGTAATCATAGACATGTCAAAAGAGATTTCATAAGGGCACTGTAAAAAATTTTGGTTTTTCAATGAGATTTTAAAGCAATCCTTTTATTGCAACGAATCCCTTTTCCAATGCCTTAATAAGTATCTCAAGCGGATTATCAATATTCATGTAATGAACCATAAAAGGAATCGCCACAAACGTCCCGACCATGCTGCCAAGATTGGCTAAGCCTGCGACAAGTATTATCCGGAATAACCTATTCTGCATCAGTTCTTTAACTGTTTCTGCTTTCATTATCGTCCTGAAATCCTCTGTGGTAGGGGGACGGAAATGCGCTTCCACAAGTCCTGCAAGCCAGCCGACTGCCAAAAAAGGATGCAGGAACCCGAACCATGCAAGACTAAAAGCCGTTAATGCAGAAAAGGGGTGTCCCCTGGCAATAATGACCCCAACGCCAGCAAGTATTCCCTGCGCCACAAAAAGGTATAGCATTGCTGTAAGAAGCTTCTCTATGGGATATCCACTTACAACCAGAAGAGCAAGCATTCCCACTATCATTGCTATGAAGGCTATGAATGCAGCTTTAAACCAGCTAAAACCTTTTTTCGGGAGCGTTGATAATTCCTGCACGGAAGGGATGGACTCAGGCGCGTCAAGATATCTCTGGATACCTTCCCTGTGACCCGCGCCTACAACAGCTACAATACAGCCTTCCCCGGATATTTCAAGGAGCTTTTTTGCCATGAAGGCATCCCTCTCATCTATCAGGACAGATGCAGCGCTCGGAGCCAGTTTCCTCAGTTCGGCAATCAATTGGGTCACAACATCCTCATTGGTAACTGTATCCATATCGAAATCTTTTGTGCCAAAACCCAGCGATGCGCCAACGAGTGAAAAGGAAAGCTTTAATTTCTCAAAAAAAGACATTTTATTCCAGAAACGTCCCAGTGTAACTTGGATGTCCCGGTCTATCAACGCCACACGCGCGCCGGTTTTTTCGGCTTTTTCAATGGCAGCAAGCATCTCGGCGCCGGGTTTAACTCCCGCATCAGTTCCTATTTTTTTCTGGACATATGCAAGAAACCAGTGTATTAAAAAATGATAGAGCTTGCCTTCACTAAGTAATTCCCTGACATTAATTTCACGAACTTCTTCTTCACCTTTTAATGCCTGGTACCTTGCCCTGTCAAGTTCAACAGCCACAATGTCAGGCTTTTCGCGTTCAATTACTTCATTGACTTCGGTTACGCTTTTATCAGAAACATGAGCCGTGCCGACAAGGATAATCCTTTTCCCGGAAGATGCTTCGGGGTTTTTGTAGTTTAAATTATAACTGACCGCATAGGTGCCGTTATTCATGTTATTCCAATAATTGTATAGACCGTAACATGTCTGTTCTTGATACAATGCCTACAATTTTATTTTCGTTTGTAATAATAATTCGTCCGATGTTATTCATGGTCATGAGTTTTAAGCCACTCACTGCATCATCATCTTCCCTGAGGCTGATAAGCTTTTTTGTCATTATCTGTGAAACATTTACATTTTTTCTTTCTTCCCTGGGGACTTTCTGCACATCTGTAAAAGTTACTATACCTTTTACTTCAGTGTCATCCACTACCGGATATCCCATGTGTTTGAACCTGAACATGATATCTACAAGTTCTTCCACTGACATTCCTGAAGGCACGGTCTTGACCTTATTTGACATAATATCTTTTATTTTCACGCCTTCAAGTAAAACATTTATTTCTGTGGATTTTTCCTCCTCAGATGCGCCTATGTAAATAAAGAATGCGATGAGAATGAACCAGAAGCCTCCCCCGCCCTGTATGGCATTCAGGAATCCGAACATGCCCATAAGAATAGCAAACATCTTACCTATCCCGGCTGCGGTATGCGTAGCTCTTATGTATGACATCCTGCCGGCAAGCCATGCTCTCAGCACCCTGCCTCCATCCATTGGAAATGCCGGGATGAGATTGAAGGCGCAAAGGACAACGTTCATGAGTCCTATCAACCAGATAAGACGAAGAAAAGGATCGTTTGAAGATAAATCCGCTTTTAGAATTTCGTGTATTATTATAAGTATGGAGCCAATTAAAAGACTGACACCGGGTCCTGATAATGCCATCTTGAACTCTATTTTTGGGTTCCTTGGAATCTCTTCCATAGAGGAAACGCCGCCAAAGAGGAAAAGTGTTATATTCTGGATTTTAGTTCCATGTCTTTTAGCAACATAAGAATGCCCCAGCTCGTGCAAAAGTACGCAGATGAAAAGCAATAGCGCGGCAGACATCCCCAGAGCATACCTGAGCGATAACTGTTCTACGTCGTTAAAACCAAATACTGGTGGATTATTCGCAAAAGCGTATCCAAAAACCGGCAGTATAAGAAGAAATGTTATATGTAATTTAATCGGTATGCCTATTATTTTTCCTATCTGGAGCGACATGTTCATGAAATACCTCACATTATAAATGACAGTTTGAGTGATAGGTCTTTATAGAAGTTAAATCGTATAGACTTTTTGGAAGAGGCAGTAAAAAAAATAAGAGAGAATTTTTATTATTGACACTTAGCTATCTGAAATTTGCGATACTCTTATGATGAATAACATCTCATTTATTGGTAAAATATGGAAAATATTGAGAACGAATTAAAGAACCAGGATATTCTTGGCGGTTTGGAGATAACTTCCACAAAAGACATCGAAGTTCCAAAGAAGTTAATTGAGCAAGTTATAGGTCAGGAACATGCTGTGGAAGTGGTCAGGAAAGCCGCTAACCAGCGAAGACATGTAATGATGCTGGGCACGCCGGGCACGGGGAAGTCTATGCTGGCAAAGGCGATGGCGGAATTACTTCCAAAAGAAGAATTGCAGGATGTGCTGGTATACAATAATCCTGATGACCCGAATAATCCCAAGATACGCATAGTTCCGGCAGGGAAAGGTAAGGAGATTACGGACGCCCATAAGCTTGAAGCCCAGAAGAGAACACAGGCGCGAAACATGTTTATAATGCTTCTTGTTCTGGGTA
>JBAQYK010000050.1:0-4210 GCA_049299995.1 Candidatus Methanoperedens sp. | reverse complement strand
TATAGTTGTGACATAAAAGAGAATGAACACATCAATAATTTTAAAGAGCAATATGATGACAGGTATCGTTTCTATATAACAGATTGTGCTGATAAGAAAGACATTATCAAGTTCAAGGATATTATTTTAGGAAAAGAAAACAGGGTCGATGTACTGGTCAATTCAGTGACTGCAAAGGGCGATGATTTCTATCTGCCATTTGAAGATGTTTCCCTGGAGGGCTGGGAGATTGGCATGAAAGGCAATATTACCATTCCTTTTCTGACTGCCCAGGTATTTATTCCAGTAATGGCAAAGCAAAAATACGGCTCAGTTATTAATATCTCTTCAATATACGGGATTGTCGGAAATGACCAGCGGATATATGAAGGCTCAAATTTGCATGAATGTTACCTTGAGACACATCCTGATTTAAAACAGATATATTCCCATCCGGTATATCCGGCAGCAAAGGGCGGATTAATCATATTTACAAAATATCTGGCGGCATATTATGGGAAAGATAATGTCCGCGTAAATTGCATCTCACCTGGCGGCGTATACTATGAACAGGAAAATGAAGTGTTTGTTAAGAAATATAGTGAGAGAACGCCGCTTGGAAGAAAAGCAAAACCGGATGAAATAAATGGCGCGTTAATATTTTTGGCTTCAGATGCATCATCTTATGTGACGGGTCATAACCTGGTTGTTGACGGAGGATGGACTGCCTGGTAGATATTCGGAATCATATGAATAAGAATTTTGATTATCGGAAGAAAATATTCATCATCGCCGAAGCGGGTGTGAACCACAACGGCAGCATAGAATTAGCCAGGAAACTGATTGACATAGCGGCAAAAGCAGGCGCAGATGCCGTGAAATTCCAGACTTTCGTTGCGGAAGACATCGTGAGCGCCGATGCCCCCAAGGCAGAATACCAGAAACAGACTACTGACGCCTCCGAATCCCAGTTTGAAATGATAAAAAAACTGGAATTGTCAAAAGAAGACCACCAGGAATTGATGGCCTATGCCGACCACAAAAACATCATGTTCCTCTCCACACCCTTCGACAGGAAAAGCGTTGACCTGCTCGTAGAACTTGGCGTTCCGTTAATCAAGGTAAGTTCGGGTGAGATAACGAACCACCAGTTACTGGAATACATATCCCGTAAAGAACTGCCAATCATCCTTTCAACCGGCATGTCCACCCTTGATGAAGTGGCAGAGGCAGTCTCGGTGATAAAAGAAGCAGGATGTAAAGATTTGATACTGCTCCACTGCACATCGAATTATCCTGCGCGTGTGGAAGATTGTAACCTGAGGGCTATGAAGACCATGGCTGATGCGCTTGGAGTACCGGTAGGCTATTCAGACCACACGTCAGGCATTTATGTATCCCTGGCAGCCGCAGCCATGGGCGCATGTGTTATCGAGAAACATTTTACCCTGGATAAGAACCTTCCGGGTCCTGACCATAAAGCATCCCTGGAACCCGGTGAGTTAAAAGAGATGGTTTACGGGATACGACTGGTCGAAAAGGCGCTGGGTTCGCCTGTGAAGGCGCCTGTGGAGTCGGAACTTGAGGTGCGAAATGTTGCGAGGAAAAGCATTGTGGCGAAGGTTGATATTCCTGCGGGCACTTTAATAGTGGAGGATATGCTGTCGTTTAAGAGACCAGGGACAGGGATTGCGCCGAAGGATGCCGTGAAATTCATAGGGAAGATTCCCGTAGTTGATATAAAAAAAGATACTTTGATTTCACTCACCATGTTTGAGACAATATCATGAAAAAAGTGGCAGTTATTACAGGAACCCGTGCGGATTACGGCATCTTTCGCCCGGTACTGAACGCCATCCAAAAATCACCGGATTTAACTTTGTCGCTAATCGTTACAGGCATGCATCTGTCAGAAAAATTTGGGTATACTGTGGACGAAATTGAGCGGGATGGATTTACAATTGACGCTAAAGTTCCTCTGGGTCTTTTAGAGGATACAGGCGCTTCCATGGCACGGGATGCAGGAGATTGTATTTCCGGGCTTGCTGGTGTTTTTGAGCAGGTAAAACCGGATATCATATTGATACTCGGCGACAGGGGCGAGATGCTGGCTGCTGCTGTCACCGGAGCCTATATGAATATACCCGTGGCACATCTACATGGCGGGGAAGTAAGCGGAACAGTAGACGAGTCTGTGAGACATGCCATAACAAAGTTATCCCATATCCATTTCCCTGCGACTGAAGAAAGCGCTGCAAGGATAAAAAAATTGGGCGAAGACGACTTTCGTATTCATGTTGTTGGCGCTCCGGCACTTGATACAATTTTATCAGAACGTCTTATCCCGAAAGAAAAAATCGCAAAGATGTTCAACCTTGATGCAGCTAAACCAATTATACTTGCTGTCCAGCATCCGGTGACCACTGAACTTGATGATGTCGAAAGACAGGTCCGTGAGACTATGGAAGCGCTGGTTGCAATCGGTGAGCAAACCGTATTGACCTACCCAAATGCCGATGCAGGCGGGCGAAAAATAATTGAGGTAATTGAACAATACAGGCAATACCCATTCATTCAGATACATAAGAATTTAAATCATATAGAATATTTAAGTTTGATGAGATTGTGTGACGTAATGGTAGGCAATTCGAGTAGTGGAATTATAGAAGCACCGTCTTTTGGACTTCCTGTTGTAAATATCGGTACGCGCCAACAGGGACGGCAGAGGGCGGAAAATATCATTGATGTTGGTTATGAGAGGGATTCAATCGTAAATGCCATAAAAATTGCATTGCATGATAAAGACTTCAGGATAAAGTGTAATGAGTGTATAAATCCATACGGGAATGGGGACGCAGGAGAAAAAGTGGCGAATATTCTCGGAAATTTATGCATATCGCCTGAATTGCTGCAAAAACGAATCGTTTATTGAAGCGTGGTAAAAACATGACCCTTAAAACAGTAATCATTGGCGCAGGCGGGCACGGGAAGGTCGTACTTGACATATTACAGCAAGACCAGACCATTGAGGTTGCAGGGTTTATAGATGATGACCTGAGCAGGCATGGCAAAAAAATCAATGGAATCCGGGTCATCGGTGGTTTTTCAGTTATACAAAACTTATTAGATGAGATAGATAATGGAATTGTTGGCATAGGAGATAATCTGGTTCGTGCTGTTTTTTTTAAAAAAATGCAGGATACCGGGCTTGGTGCGGTTACTGCAATCCATCCAGCTGCGGTTATTGCCAGAACTGCAAAAATCGGAAGCGGAACGGTAATTGCAGCCAATGCCGTCATCAACCCCGATGCTGTGATTGAAGAGAACTGCATAATAAACACAAGCGCCACAATTGAACATGACAACCTGATAGCGGAACACGTACATGTTTCTCCCGGCGCCAATATCGCAGGAAATGTATCTATTGGAAAATATTCCCACATAGGTATAGGAGCTTCAGTGATTAACGGCATAGTGATTGGGCAGAATGCAACCATTGGCGCCGGGGCTGTTGTCATAAAGGATGTGCCTGACAATGCCATTGTAGCGGGAGTGCCTGCAAAGATTGTTAAATACAATAATGAAATTATAAGATGAGATTACAATGATACCACTTGCACAACCCGACATCGGAGAAGAAGATATACGATTGGTGAATGAAGTGCTGAGGTCAGGCTGGCTCAGCATGGGTCCCAAGGTAGGGGAATTCGAAGAGAAATTCGCCGGTTATATCGGAACCAAACATGCAATTGCAGTAAACAGCGGGACAAGCGGACTCCATCTCTGTGTGAGAGCGCTCGGTATAAAAAAGGGAGATGAGGTCATAACCACACCGTTCAGTTTCGTAGCTTCGAGTAATTGCATCCTGTTCGAAGGCGGAAAGCCGGTGTTTGTGGACATTGACCCTGATACGCTTAACATCGATGTTCAAAGAATCGAGGATGCGATAACCAAAGACACAAAGGCGATATTGCCGGTTCATGTATTCGGACAGCCATGCGAGATGGATGCCATTATGGAAATTGCGGAGGAACACAATTTAGCTGTCATTGAGGATGCATGTGAGGCAATTGGCGCAGAATACAATGGCAGGAAAGCAGGGACATTCGGGGATGCGTCGGTATTCGCATTCTATCCGAATAAACAGATGACCACCGGCGAAGGTGCTATGATTGTCACCGATGATGATGAGCTCGCAAACATGTTCCGGAGTATGCGGAATCAGGGGCGC
>JBAQYK010000049.1:0-4655 GCA_049299995.1 Candidatus Methanoperedens sp. | reverse complement strand
GTATTTCTATCTGTTTGTCAGAATTGGATTTACTTTTCAGGCGCAGTCGAAAAGTAATTAAATGCCACTAACCACCGATTCTTATGTCTTATTTTTTGATTACTATTGATTTTCCTTTTTAGCTCATTTAAACCAATTGTTAGATGTTTTAAATCCCATTGGCGAATTATTCTCTTATTGAAGAAATCTTCTAAAGTGTTATCATGAGATATTATAATTTTGTTGTATTTCTCATCATGCAATTTATTTATCGGATATCTATTGGCTTCGATTCTGTTTTTGACAAGAACATTATTGAATAACCGATTAAGTCCATTATGAATGGCATCGCTTGAAAAATTTTCGTCTTTGTATTTTTCTTTAATATCTTGAATAAATTGGTCATACATGATTTCTTTTCCTTTTAAAAACGAGTCTAAAAATAATGCACGTATTATACTTTCTAAATTTGTACCTTTATCAAACCCATATAATATCCACCATTCGTTTTCATGACCGCATCCTGGGCACAAATAAACGGAAAATTCATCTGGATAATTACTTAATTTGCATCCCTCAGTTAGTTTCTCTTTACAACTATTACAATAAATTTCTTCCATATAGAAATCTCCCATTTAGTCTACGAAATCTGTTATTGGTATCCAAAGTATTTAAATGCCTTATAATCAAAATTTATTACCTACATGATTTACGATGCGCGCCTGATTTTCAAGTTTTAGGAGGTTGTTCTGACTTACCATCGCTTTTACGAGCATGAAACACCCATCGCTTTCAGTCACCTATACCCCGTACTTAATGATATGGCGCTTGTTGGCGTTTTTGCCTATCTCACAGCAGCACAGTCCTTCGAGTAAACGCACTTCTCCACCACTTCCCAGCCCTGCCCGACCGAGCCGTGATAGCAGCACGGAGATAATCCTTGATACTTACTCTTTTTTCTCAATTAAGCTCCCACTCTTTGCGTAATGCTTTTTCTGTCCACTTTATTTTGCCCATTGCTCGACTCTGTCAAGAAGCTCCTCTGTGGTCAGCAGCCTTCCCTTTTCAGCATCCTTTAGTCCGTCGAGAACCTGCGCTACAAAGTTTATCTCGTACATGATATCTTCCAGCGAACTCTCATCAGGCAATCGTTTTATAGTTTCTATGGTTGCTTCTTTGAGCAGGGTCATTATTGATACCTCAGTGTTCAGAATTTTTAAAGTAAATTTATTTTTGCAGGTATATGAAGTTTGTCAGGATATCGGACAAGATTGCAGGAATAAACCCGAACCTAAGCCAGCCTTATCGTCTCAAGATTCATGGGCGCCCGCGTTTCCATCTTCAACTTCCGGTATATCGAGCTTGCCAGGTCTATGCAGTTCTTCTCGTCACCGTGCTGGGTTATTACGTGTTCCGGGCGCGGTCTCACTCTTCGGATGTACTCCATAAGCTGCATCCTGTCAGAGTGACCTGAGAATCCATCAACAGTCTCTATACGCATATTGATTTTGATAGTTTCAGTCCTTCCTCCGCCTGCGTGCATCGGTATTTCTTTCCAGCCTTTCTGGATGCGCCTGCCCAGGGTACCTTCTGCCTGATAACCTACAAAAACAAGGGTGTTCTTTTCTTCAGATCCGAATGCTTTTAAGTATTCCATGACTGGACCGCCGTTCATCATGCCCGAGGTTGCAAGAACAATGCATGGCTCACGGTCATCGATTATTTTCTGGCGTTTCTCCTTTGAGTCCACCTGGACAAAACATTTTGAAAGGAACGGGTTCATTCCTTTATGGAATATCTGGTTTCGCAGCTCATTATTAAGATATTCGGGATGCGTTGTATGGATTGCAGTGGCTTCGTATATCATCCCGTCAAGATAAACAGGAACATCATTTATTACTCCCTTACGTATTGCTTCCTCAAGCACAATCATGACTTCCTGGCTTCTTCCCACGGCAAACGTCGGGACAACGAGACTTCCACCATTATCCAGCGTTTCTTTTGCAATCTGCTGCAAATGCCGTTCAGCATCTTTTCTTGACGGCTGGAAATCACGTGACCCGCCGTACGTTGCTTCCATCACAATAGTTTCCACGCGCGGGAAATCAGTAGTTGCAGGGTCAAACAGCCGCGTCTTTTCATACTTCATATCTCCTGTAAAAGCAATATTGTAAAGACCATCCCCAACATGGAAATGGGCAATTGAAGAGCCAAGTATATGCCCGGCATTATGGAATGTCAATTTCATGTCGGGACCGATATCCGTGACATCACCATAGTTCAGCGTTATTGTGTGTTTCAGGACCTCGCGAATCATTGCTGACTCATAGGGGATTTTCCGTCCCTCACGAGCGGCAACATCGAGATAATCCAATTGCAATAATGCCATCAAGTCACGCGTGGGCGGCGTGCAATAGACCGGCCCTTCAAATCCGTATTTGTATAACAAAGGCACAAGCCCTATATGGTCAAGATGCGCATGCGTAAGTACAACTGCATCTATCTGGCTTATCGGGTGCACTTCGGGAACGTAAAGATACGGTGTCCCGTTATCTTCCCCGCCAACGTTCACCCCGCAATCAATCAATATCCGGGTTTCAGGCGTCGAGAGTAAAAAGCAACTGCGTCCTACTTCACGGCATGCGCCAAGGGTTGTAAGTCTTACCCATTTATCCTTGGAAGAAACTCCGCGGTGTATCTTTCTTCCTATTGTTTTAAGAAGAGCTTTTCGTTCTTCTTTATTGGCGCGCATAAACTGGCGTATATTGTTTACCGTTGTTGATTTCATTGGAGGGGTGCGGACGACTTTTGATGTCCATCCGATTTCTTTTGTGATTTCACGCAGGGTTTCGCCGTGCCTGCCTATGACCAGCCCCGGTTTTTCAGCTTCTATTATGACCTCGCCTGTATCCACGTCAAAATAATGGTTCGAAATTCCCGATTCCTGGGGAACAATTTTTGAAATTGCAGCAATTGCTTCCTCCGGCTGCGCCAGCACTTTCTGGTCAGGTCTGACCACAAGGCGTTTTCTCAAATCCTTGGCAAGATTCTTTATAATATCGCCGTTGTCTGCGAATTTCCTTGGTTCTTCGGTATAAATAACGAGTTCGGGTCCCTCAAAATCCACATCAGTAATAGTAATATCCTTGGGGAGTTGAGCTCTTATTTTTTGTTTTAATTCATTTAATACATCTTCAACTGTCATCGTTGTTTTCCTTCTAAAAAACTAAAAAAATAAAAATAAATATTTAAGTAAACGTATCGCGTAGTTTCTGGATTTCGGCTTCATCTACCTGAATGTATCCTTCAGGTACGATTTTTACTACATCGATACCATTGCCTGATGCAGAATCTCTCTTCATGGCATTATGCAGGGCGCGTACAGCCAGTTCGACCCCGTCATCAATAGGCATGTTCTCAACGTATCTGTCTTCAAGCACGCCATATGCCATGGGTGAACCCGACCCTGTTGAAACTGCCTTTTTCTCTTCAATTATTCCGCCGACTGCGTCGAGTGAATAGATACCCGGTCCGTTTTTGTCAAGCCCTCCTACGAGAAGCTGGACAAAGTACGGATAATACCTGTTGCCGCTTAAAATATTCGCGAGCAGGCTTACTATTCCCTTTACCGTCATGGGTTCTTCCCTGCGCATTTTGAAGAGTTTTGCCTCCACCTGCATCCATTTTACAAGTCTTTGCGCATCTCCTACGGAGCCTGCTGTGGTCATTGCTATCATATCGTCTATCTGATAGACTTTCTTTGCGTCCTTACTTGCAATGAAGTGCCCCATGGTTGCCCGTCTCTCTGTAGCTAAAACTACGCCTTTATCGCAAACTAACCCTATTGTAGTGGTTCCTTTGTATTCCGTATTATCCATTTTAAATACCTCTCAACTACTCATCACAAAAAATGAGAAAATCAGCACTTATAATATTTGCTTAAGGGTATTTAAAGGTTTTTGCTTTTAAAATTAAATAAATGTCTTTTAATTAAAATTATTTACATAACAATCTTTAAACCATGATGTTCAGATATTGGCTACATAAAACCGGAGGCTCTAATGTCCAAATATCTCGTATTCATAACCGTAATCGGAAAAGACCGAAAAGGAATAATCGCCAGAATCTCAAACGAAGTTTACATGCACAATATAAATATCGAAGACCTGAACCAGAAAGTCATGGAAGGCTATTTTGTGATGACAATGCTTGTGGATATGTCAGACTCACAGATGACCATACAGGAATTAAAAAAGGAACTTTCCATAATAGAGAAGGAAATGGGTCTCTCCATACAGGTTCAGCATGAGGACATTTTCAAAGCGATGCATAGGGTGTAGTCATGGAATATTCTATTGAAGAGGTCATGGAAACCGTGAAAATGACTCTTTATCATAATTTTGATATAAGGACGGTAACGCTTGGAATCAACCTGAAAGACTGCATAAATTCGGACATTGATGTTTTCAAATCAAACGTATATGACCGCGTCACGGATTATGGGAAAAAACTTGTATCCGAGGCAGGGAAACTCGAAGAGAAATACGGTATTCCCATAATCAATAAAAGGATTTCAGTAACCCCAATATCCCTGATAATCGAAGCCTGCGCCGAAGCGGATGCGCCGCTCCAGATTGCAAAAACGCTTGACATGGCTGCTAAGGATGCGGACATCG
>JBAQYK010000048.1:0-2860 GCA_049299995.1 Candidatus Methanoperedens sp. | reverse complement strand
GCCTTATATCATTGCTCATGGCACTGAGCGAGGGACAGGAATTCGGCTGGCACTCAAATTATATTACTCTTCTATTTATTTCATCGATTGTATTTTTTATCTTGTTTATCAAAGTTGAAACCAATGTGAAACAGCCTGTTATGGAACTGCGGCATTTCAGGAATCTACCGTTTGCAGCAGCCAATATAAGCGCTTTTATAAGTTTTATCGCCATGTTCACAGTTATACTTTTGATGCCGTTTTTCCTTGAAAAAGAGCTTGGATATTCACCGCAGAAGGTAGGGATTATTTTTATGGCTGTACCTCTGGTTATGTCAGTTGTGTCTCCAGTCAGCGGGTGGCTATCCGACAGGACGAACTCATATATACTCAGTTCAATAGGTGTTGGCATTGCAAGCATAGCCATATTATCGCTTGGTTTCTTATCTCCAGGCTCAGGTTTCATCGATGTCGCTCTTCGGCTTTCGCTTCTCGGTCTTGGCATGGGGCTTTTCCAGGCGCCGAATAACAGTATAATAATGGGGTCGCTCCCGAAAGAACAGCTCGGTATAGCCGCAGGCACCCTGGGGACGATGAGGAACATGGGTATGGTTATTGGCGTTGCGGTTTCAGGGGCTGTATTTTCCAACAGGTATGTTTTTTATGGAAATGTTGAAAGTTCATTCTTACCCGCTTTTCGGGATACGTATATTGTTTCTGCAATTATATGCGGTATCGCTGTGCTTATATCGCTTGTGAGGAACAAAAGAAAAGATGAATCGGGGCATTTACAATAAAGATACACATCATGAAATTCATCGCAGACAGGATGCTCGGCAGGCTTGCGTGCTGGCTTCGTCTTTTTGGCTATGATACCATTGAAATCAAGAAGCAGGAGAACGAAGACGATAGGCTGCTGGCTCTTGCGAAAAAAGATGAGAGGATTCTTGTTTCAAGGGACAGGGCGCTTATCAGGAAAGCAATTAAGAGAGGGATACGCGCGTATCTTGTCCAGTCGTCTGAAATCATGGAACAGCTAACGGAAATGCAGGTGGAATTCGGGATTTCAATCGAGCCGCAGATGGAGAGGTGCACTCTTTGCAACTCGGTTATCAGGAAGGCAAAAACCGAAGATATGGAAATTATCAGAGCGAAGGATTATGTTTATCCTGACAGGCTCGAAAGCGTGACTGAGTTCTGGCTCTGCGATAATTGCGGGCAGGTTTACTGGCAGGGAAGGCACTGGGAGAATATTATGGAAAGGGCGGAGATGTTGAAAAAGTGAACTGCGCCACTTTATTATCTTAAGGAACAACTACGACCTTCAACGAGTTCTTCGCTTCTGCGGCTATCTTAAAACCTTTCTGGATATCGTCCAGTCTTACCCTGTCAGTTATCAAATCCCTGACATTAATCTGCCCATCTTTAATCAATTCCATGGACTCCTCGATATCAACAGGCGCCGCGCCGTAGCTTGACACAAGCGCAAGCTCATTTCTCCAAAAATCTTCAACAGGAACTGGAATATTCTTATTCGGGATAGCAAACAGCATGATTATCCCTTTCCTGTCTATGTACCTGAATGCAGCCTCAAAAGCAGGCATCGCCCCCGTGCACATTATTATCCTGTCCGCTTTTATTTCCAGTTCTTCATTTGCATTGAATACCCTGTCTGCTCCTGATTCCTTTGCCATCTTCAGCCTGTACTCAGTAATATCGGTTGCAATAACCTCTGCCTTTTTCAATTTAGCCAGCCGGATATTCAAAAGACCGGAAATCCCTGAACCCATGACCAAAACAGTCTGCCCTTCGCTAACCCCGATTATTCTCTGTGCTCTCACAACGCAGGCAAGGGGCTCTATCATTGTCCCTTCTTCATAAGAAACATTATCAGGCAGGACGTACGTCCCCTCTTCAACGTTTATTTTCGGGACCCTGACGAACTCGCTGAACCCGCCGGGGTCGTAATTGCCCTTATGCAGCGTCTCGCAGGCTGTATGATTGCCCGAAAGGCAGTATTTGCATTCATTGCACGGGACATGATGGCTCACGAAAACCCGCTGTCTGAGCTTGAATTTACCAGATTTTGAGGCGACTATCTCCCCGGTCATCTCATGACCAAGCACACGGGGCGCTTTCTTTATCCTGTACCATTCCATCAAATCAGTTCCGCAGATGCCCGATGATTTGACTTTGACCAGTATTTCCCCGCTTCTTATTTCAGGTTTCGGTCGTTCCTCTATCCTGATATCGTTATTGTTATAATACACAGCGGTTTTCATTGTTCGGCTCTATTTTGATTGTTCGTAAATCCCGTAAGCCTCATCCGCAGACTTACCTTCATGAACTATCGCCCTTACTGCCTGTATCATGCCCACAGGGCTATCGCTCTGGAAAATATTCCTGCCCATATCCACACCGATTGCGCCATCCGAGACCGCGTTATATGCCATCTGGAGGGCTTCCATCTCAGGCAGCTTTTTCCCGCCGGCAATGACAACAGGAACATTACCGCACGCCTCGACAACTTTCCCGAAATCCTCGGTATAATAGGTTTTGATAATGTGCGCGCCCATTTCCACGCAAATCCTTGAGGCAAGACCAAGATACCTGGCATCGCGAGCCATCTCTTTCCCGACGGCTGTGACAGCAAGAACAGGAATCCCGTATTTTTCTCCTTCGTCCACGAGTTTTGACAGGTTGTCTATTGTTTCCTTTTCATGTTCCCCGCCGACATACACGGAGCATGTGATTGCTGATGCGTTAATCCGTATTGCGTCTTCTATATTGGTGGTTATGACTTCATTGGATAATTCCTTCAGGATGCTCTGTCCTCCTGATACACGTAAAATTATCGGGATATCTGCAGCAGGGTCTATCC
>JBAQYK010000047.1:0-2127 GCA_049299995.1 Candidatus Methanoperedens sp. | reverse complement strand
CAACGAAAAAAAAGAATGATCTTTTCGTGGTGGAGAAGTTTTGCCTATTGACAGGTTGAGGCCTTATAAGCGTTAGCTGAATTGATCCTTTCATTCAAGCGTCTTAAGTATTTCTTCTTCTTTCTCTTTTCTGAATGCTATAGCTGCTTCAAGAGCGCTGTCTCTACCACCGTATCTATGAAAGAAGAATTTCTTCACCTTTTTATTGTTAGGCTGTGGGCTCCATGTTACAGTAAAGCACGGTTCCTTTTCGCCTTTCCGTCTTCCGTGAGCTACTCTGCTATATGTTTCAGATATTCCTGCGATCCCGGTGGAACTCCGACTGGTTGGCTTGATTCGAAAAGGAGTTCTCTTCTTGAGTCCCCTCAAGACCATAAGCGCATCTCTGTATTTAGAAGCTTCTTGTAGGGCAACATCCTTGCCTCCACATTTTAGATCGCTAAATAGCTTTGAATGCAATTTTCCTTGTATAGGAACTCGAATGTACCAGCCATGAGTCTTTATTGAGTCGATTCGTGTGATATATTTGAATTCATAATCTTCATCTTTGGGTAGAACTTTTCTCCATGCTGAAAAAGCACCTTTCCTATCTGGAACAGGCTCGATCAGTCCCATCTTACTTAGCCTGAGGAAGACTTTTGACATAGTGCCTTCAGATTTGACGCCTGTAAGTTCTCTGGCAATCTTGTTTGCTATTTCGTCGTGATCTTCCAGGTATTCAATTATTGTCTCTTCAGGTGAAGCTAAACTTTCATGTTTGATGACCACAAGTACTGAATTGCTATTTTCAATGATCTCAGGTTCTTTTAACCTCAATCTTCGCATGGCTTCAAAGGCGGTATTCAGGCCTTCTCCAACATCTTTATTTGGTGGATTCGGGAATTTATTTACCAGTCTTACAACCTTTGGATTCCTGGCGAACTGTTCAGTGAGGATGTTCGCCAAGGTTATATGCCCAGGGAGTCTTCCTGGGCTTTCTATTTCGAGTCGGTTATCGAATATCCTCACATGTATATCGTTGGTGATACTGTAATCACGGTGCAAGACGGCGTTTGTCAGTATTTCGTGAAGCGTCTCTGGAGGATATGAGATCTTCTCTAGGCCAGATTTTCCAAGCTTCCTAATATCTTCAATATAGTATATTGTCTTCTCTACTGCATAATATATTAACTTGTATATACATCCCTCTACGGTAATGGGATCGAATGCCAAAGTATCTCTATCGTATGTATCTGTTCTAGTCTTGTAGCGGTATATCTTGATCCCACATCTTTTAGGCAAAGAAGCTTGAGGTTCATCAGAAAATAGGAGTATTCCAGCCGCAGTAGGCTTATCTTTTAAAATCAGTTTTTGTTTCCTTAGCCATGGTTCCGGTTCAGCCGATGGGATGACATTAAGTAAGAATTCTATAATGGTTTCAGAATTGGCTATTTCATCTAATGCAATATCCAAGGTTGCATCTTCAAAAGAATTGATCCCTTTGTCTAGCTTTAACCTGTATAATGCTTCCGAGGTATCAACTGGAATCTTCTGTGCACTTTTCCGTATGTATGCTTTACCGTTTGAAGCGTATATAATATCTTTAGATTTAGGTATTGTTAACTGAAGAACCATTGTGTCTTCGCTATCGCACGACAGAAATACGGCATCAAAGTGATTTGCTAGAGGTGCCAGTTTTTCTGTCTCTTGAAGGTGAGCATTTGCTTGTTCAATACTAGTAAATCCCCTCCAATGCCTCACTTTCTGATCTTTATCCAGTTCGTCAATACCTAAATAGATCTCTCCACCGCTGGAGTTTGCAAAAGCCGAAACAGACTCAGTCAACTTAGAAGGCTTTATATCTCTACTCTTCAGGTCATGAAAATGATCTTCTTCTAACCACAAGATTTGTTCTTTTTGGGCCACGGTGATTTGAGCTATCATCATTATCGTATTTCCTGCCGTCTGTAACTCATCACAAGTTGGAAGCTAACAAAGAGCTAACCGGCCGCGCCGAAGTACCACGGACTTTGGTTTTCAGCGACTTCCTGTGACAGCCCCACGGATTGCGCGGTCCGGTTGAGCGGCAGGTTGGGAAAGGACGGCCCACTGATTTGCGCAGCTCCGCCAACTGACTTCCACGAACCG
>JBAQYK010000046.1:0-1600 GCA_049299995.1 Candidatus Methanoperedens sp. | reverse complement strand
TGCTCTATCCAAATGAGCTACAGGCGCAAAACTTAAAAATTATTCCCCTGTAAATTTAACGAGCGACGTGAACGGATAGCCTTTGAGCTTATCCTTGCCGTGCAGATCCACAAGCTCTATGACGAACGCGATCCCCAGGATCTTCGCCTTGAACTGTCCGACGAGATCGATAACGCCGCCGACCGTGCCGCCGGTGGCGATCAGGTCGTCGACGATCAAAACGCGTTCGCCGGGCAGTAAAGCGTCCTTATGGATCTCCAGGGTATCCGTGCCGTATTCGAGCGCATAGGTCACGGCAAGCGTTTCGCAGGGCAGCTTGCCTTTTTTCCGGGCGACGATAAATCCCGCGTCGAGATTATAGGCAACGGCGGCGCCCAGTATGAACCCGCGCGACTCGATGCCGACAACCTTGTCGATCTTCTTATCCTTATACTGATCGACGATCTCATCGACGGCCAGTTTAAAAGCTTTCTTATCCTTGAGCAATGTTGTTATATCGCGAAACAAAATGCCCGGCTTGGGAAAGTCGGGTATAGTGCGGATCGATTTTTCAAGATACAATTTTGTATCCACAGGCCTCACTGATCCTTTTCCTGTTCCTGGACGAACTTCTTCAGTTTCTTTAAAGCCTCTTCTTCGATCTGGCGGATGCGTTCGCGCGAAACCCCCATTTTCTTTGCAACGACCGCAAGGGTCGTGGGCGTGCCGCTGACCAGGCCGAAACGCATATCCAGAACCTGGCGTTCGCGCTCGGACATCCGTTCAAGCAGATTCTCGACGCGCTCTTTGTCGAATATGGCCTCTACCGACATATCGGGCGCGATCGCGTTCTTATCCTCGACAAGGTCCGCAACCTGGCTTTCGTCTTCGTCTCCAACAGGAGCTTCAAGCGACGATGTCTTGGTCGACATCCACAAATTGATCTCTTCTATTTTTTCCTGAGGGATCTTCAAACGCTTGGCTATTTCCTGATCGGTAGGAACGCGATTCAGTTTCTGCGTCAGTTGTTCGCGGGTTTTCTTCCACTTGCTGAGCATCTCATTGACATAAACCGGCAGCCGCACGAGTTTTCCCTGCTGGGCGATAGCGCGAATGATACCCTGGCGGATCCACCATGCGCCGTACGTCGAGAAACGCCATCCTTTTTTAGGATTGAATTTATCCACCGCCTTCATAAGGCCGAGATTACCTTCCTCTATCAGGTCCAGTAAAGGAATGCCCAGATGAATGTAGCGTTTGGCAATGTTAATGACCAGGCGCAGGTTTGCACGGATCATCGCCTTGCGGGCCTGCTCATCACCTTTATGTATCCGGTTAGAAAGAGATACCTCTTCTGCTGCGGTTAACAACGGGATCAGGCGAACTTCTTTTAGGTACAATTTCAACGCTTCCATTGGGCCTCGCTTAGTTTCACGGTATGGCGAGGCCCAGTTGGGCCCCGCCATGACACGTCAATGCTATTTCTTCGCCTTTTTGGCGGGTTTGTCATTCAACGCTGCCTGTGCAGCGGCCAAACGGGCGATCGGAACTCTGAACGGTGAGCAGGAAACATAATCCATGCCTACCTTATGGCAGAACTCGACGGATTTCGGTTCACCGC
>JBAQYK010000045.1:0-4738 GCA_049299995.1 Candidatus Methanoperedens sp. | reverse complement strand
TGTATGAACAGGGCAGATTTTCTTGGCATTGCTCTTGCGCTTGAAAATAGCATGCCTGATGTCTCATCCATGTGTTCTGTGCCTTCTGAGATGAAAGAGGTCATGAACGCATATCCTGGACTTTTTTTTACGTTCGATGTTGTACATGCTTACATAAATTCCCCGGAAACTGCCCTCTCTTTTATCGATGAACTTGGCGATAGAATCATCAATGTGCATGTGGGAGCCCCGCACAATGGAATGCCGCATTATCCGGCGCATCGCGAGAAAAAGATGGAGGCGGTGTTACGAAGGCTTCGGGATTCCGGGTACAATAGCGACCTTACCATCGAAATTGATGATAAGGTGTATTCCAGACATCTGTCGAGAGAGGATAAAGTAAAGGAATTAATTGGGGAAAGGCAGTATCTTGAGGCAATATGGGGGTGATGGTTACAAAGGATGGATTATTTTATCCATCCGACAAAACCAATTTATCTTCTTTTTGCCTTTAATAGCGCGGTCACAATTAACGAAACAAGAACTGTGATGCCCGAAAAACCAGGTGTGGATTTCCCGTTTTCTCCCTGTGCCGTTTCTCCCTGTGTCTTTTGTTCAACTGGCGTGGGGACAACCTCCTCTTTTATTGTAACCGGTTTTGAGAGAGGGAAATTATCCTTCGCATTTTTTCCACCCAGAATGCCTTTATTCGGACTCCAGTAATTGCCTGATTTCCCATCGTCCCACGAATTCATGCCGCTGTTATCATATGCCTGGTCGTTGTTGTCAATGAAGTTATTCGAATAAATGTGGTTCGTTTTGGCTGAATCACCATAAAAACCGAATTTATTCTTCTGGATATTATTGTTGTATATTTTATTATCGCTGGATGAATAAACAAAAATACCGTATTTGCCGCTTGATTTTATCTCATTCCCCGAAACAATGTTGTTGCTGCTTCCTTCGTATATTGAAATACCCACCACGTTATTTACAAGAATCACATTTGCAATGAAATTGTTATTTGCCCTGTAGAGGCTTATCCCAGCATCGGATTGACCACTACTCCCGCTGTTCTGGATAGTGAATCCGCTGACTTTAACATTGTTTGCCTGTTCTATCTTTATTGCACTTCCGGTTTTCTTGCCATCGATGATGGTCTTTTCTTTATTATTTCCTATGATTGAAATACCGTTCGTTTTCACTACAAGGTTCTCAGAATATGTGCCTTCAGCCACCGAAACCATATCGCCCGTCTGTGCAGCATCTATTGCTGATTGGATGGTGGTGTAGATTTGCCCTTGCCCCACGTTAAGGGTGGCTGCGCTTGCAAAATCTATGCTCAGGAGTATCACACAGATACTAATAATGATTTTTTTGGATACCATAATCTCACTATTGTGATTTTGTTTTTAAACATTAAAAAGATTGCGAATTAATGCAAGTTATTTGCTTGCATTAACTCTTACACTGATTTTCATGAAACCATTGGTTGTAGGTTTCTTAAATTTATCATACAAACGGAAATTATAATCACCGGTTGTGTTGAATATGCGGGGCGTTTTTGCTTCCGATTTAATTGTTATATTTGTCATCTTATTATCTGCCTCTACCGCAGTGTATGAGGATTCATCCCAATTATCAAATACTACCTCATCGCCAGCATTTAGTTGAGTATTATTTGAAGAGTAGTATTTATTTGATTGGGAATCCAATACGTAGAATTTAGCCACGAGTATTTTCATTATAACTTTATTTCCTGTCGGTGTAGCGACTACCACTGGTTCAGGCGTTGGGGTTGGTGTGGGAGTGGGCGTTTCGGTTTCGGTGATTTCGGGTGTGGGAGTCGGAGTAGGTGTGGGAGTCGGTGAAGGAGTTGGCGTAGGCGTTGGTGTGGGGGTGGGTGTGAACACCCTTGGTTCTCCTCCCAGGAGCATTATCGGAAGTACCCTTGCTTCTATCTTCTGTCCATTTACAGATAAAGTAATAGTGACATCATAGGTGCCTGCCAGGCTCCTGCCTTCCATTTCCTTTAAGGTTGTAAAAACAGCGCTAATCTTTTCTTTTTTACCGGGCTCTATCCCGGTATCAAATTCCATTGTAAAATCACGGGTTTTCTTTTCGTCACCCATGGTTTTTAGCGCCAGATTCGCAAGCGTATCATCTAGCGTCTTTACTTTAGCTTTTATTTCAACGGTTTCTTTGGTGATTTTTTCAGTGCCGGTATTTACAAGAAAAATCTCAGCAGTAAGCTTTTCCCCTGCTCTGACATCATTCCTGTCAAATTTCAATTCAGTAATCGAGGCGTCAAGATTGGTATTAGCGCGCTCGAATCTTTGCACAACCGCCGGACCTGTTATTGTAGTGCCGGTTTCTTTTGGGCTAGTACATCCTGATAAAGCTACAACTAGGATTAGAAATACGATGAGAGGCATTTTGTTCATCAAATCACCGACACTGTGAATGGTTTCATTGTTTAAAAACGTTTCCCAGAGTTCATTCATAATAATGATAGCACAGGCAGCGTTTTTCGAATAAGATTTATATATAAAAGTCAATTCTCCTATAATGAAGTTCACAACGCTGATAATATTATTCTTCCTTTCAATCGCTATTCCTGCAAATGCAGAAACCACCCAGTGGTACAGCTACGAGGAAGGCATGCTGGCGGCAGGCGCTATGAAAAAACCAGTTATTATTGATTTCTATGCTGACTGGTGCCCTCCGTGCATAGCAATGGAGGAAGGAACATATCCCGACCCCCGCGTAGTTTCAGAAATGAGGGATTTTATAGCCATAAAAGTCGATACACAGAAAAGGATTGACATCGAAAGCAAGTACGGTATAGCCTATTATCCCACTGTCGTGTTCCTGGATTCAAAAGGAAAAGAAGTCGCAAGACACATCGGCTACCTGGGACCGCAAGAGATGGTGGACGAGATAAAAGAGTCACGCGGAAAAGTGCCAAGAGAAGCGCCGGGATTTGAGGCTATATGGGTATTGCCGGTTCTAACCCTGCTGTTCAAAAAGTTTAAAATTTGAATTTCTTAATATTCTTCATAGCAGATTCAACGAGTGAATGGACGTCTATTCTCGCCTCGGCTTCAATCACCTCTTGCGGTTTAGCCGCAGTGGAGGGATATTCGGGGACTGCCATGCAGCAGGTTGCGGGCTTGGTCGAGGGCTCAAACGTGCCTATTTTCCTTGCAATATCCGTTATCTCAAGCTTATCAAGCCCGATAAGGGGATGATAGATAGGGTATTCCATGCCGTAATTCTCAGCCAGCATGTTCTGCGAGGTCTGGGATGCGACCTGACCAAGGGAAGAACCTGTGATTATCCCGTGCGCTTCTTCAAGCTTTAAAACCTCTCCGGCTATCCTGTACATCATCCGCCTGCACAGTACGCAATTAAGCCTGTTGCTGCAATTCTCAAGGAAAGCCTGGAGATTGTTGCCATGCGGCGCTTCATATATGGTGAATTTTTTATGCGGAGACCATTTCTGAAGAACATCAATACATGCCATTGCCCTTTCGCGCGTGGTTTCGTCTGAAAATGGTTCATTATTCAGGTACAGCGGCACAATCTCGCAGCCGCGTTTCATCATTAGCCAGGCTGCCACAGGCGAATCAATGCCGCCTGAGATGAGAGCTACCATTTTTCCCTGGGTTCCCATGGGAAGACCGCCCACGCCTTTTAACGACCCGGTGAAAACATACGCCTTTTCCTGCCTGACTTCTACGAAAATCTCAACATCGGGGTTATCCAGATTAACTTTTATGTTTTTATTGGCTTTTTCAAATACCGCATCCCCGCAGGCAATAGCTATATCGCGCGATGTAAAGTCGTGAGTGCCAGCCCGCCGCGCCCTTATCGCGAAGGACTGCCCTTCCCGGATGATGCCCGCCGCTACCTCGGAGCATAGTTCTGCCGATGATTCCAGAGTCGCCTCGCATGTATAAGCAGGGCTTGCTGAAACCGCGCCGAAGACTTTTGCGGCGCTTTTTAAGGCATTTGCATCCCCGGAATGTATGAATATCCTGCCCATCTCCTTGCTGATTCCTGAATATGTGCATCCGTCAGCCTTGAGCATGGCTTTTATGTTCTTTACAAGTATCTGCTCGTATCTTGCCCTGACGTTCTTGCTTTTCAGGGCAAGCTCATCGTATCTTACTAAAATCACATCAGTAATTTTCAATATCTTTTTCACCTTTTTTTACTAAATAAACATACTCAGAGAGCAGCTTAACAATTGCTGTATGCATCAACCAGAAGCTTCTTAAAAAGTATCAAACGGCTTCTTTGCCGAATATACAACAATATGCATTAACACCCGATGTTAAGTTCTCCTTTTTTTGAGAACACCACATTTCAAATGGGCAATTTACTGATACCCTGGAATATTCTCTTTATATTCATTCTCTTCAATTTCAGGTTCTCTGGCGTATTTTCTAAGTATTTCTAAATCATCATATCTTCTAGCTGGAATTTTGTAAACAATCTTATTGATATCTGCTTCGATATCTATCTTATCTTCCAAAAACGTTCTTGACATTGCCGAGAAAAATGTGCCAGAAACCACTTTCGGTGTACCACCTAAGCTTGGTGACCCTCCTAGCAAGAACAGTTTCTGCGTTACGCCTGTTACGTTTCTTGGGTTAAACTCCAGAGAGCTTGCTGGGGATTTTTCCGATAATTCCTCCAAGCGGACTTGGCGGGTCTCACTTTTGCACAATCCATAAATGACTGAGGATACTAA
>JBAQYK010000044.1:0-1804 GCA_049299995.1 Candidatus Methanoperedens sp. | reverse complement strand
CCTCTTGTATCTCCCCGCCCATCGTTATATCAATCTTATTCAAGTCCTTATCCAATTCTTCATCCATAATGCTAAACAAATACTGCTTTTCAAATACATGCCATCTGGTCTCACTTACGTGATTGATAGTGGCATTTCCGGGGAGTGAAATATTGTTTGAAATGAACAGGTTATTCAATTCCTGCGAAACAACGCCTTTATTCAGGTATTCTTCTGATTTCCCGTCCGAAATACTGAATAAAAACCTGGCAGCATACCGTTTCTTGTTAAAAAAATCACTCACTTTCCCCTGGTCTTCATTATCGACTTTAAATTCGCTGCTATTGGATTCTGTGTATGCATTAATTGCTTTTTCAAGCGGCGGGTTTTTTTCCAGTTCTTCCGGGGTTATTTCAACAAACCTGACCTTTTGACCTGCCGGGATATTGACCTCCTCAATAACCATGAACATCCCTCCTTCGCTCATGCTTAAAGAAAACCATGCTACTATGACAAGAACCAGCACAAGAAAAGAAACGCCCAATACTTTAACAAACAATATTGCAGAGCCTTTTCTCAGGTAAGTGTAACATATAGACAGGATAATGAACATCGAGAGAACGGAAAATATCTGGTTGAACGGTCCTTCAGGAAGGAACAGGCGTGTCATAATTTGCATAACAGGCGTTAAGACCAATCCGAGCGGGAGAGATATAATGGCTATTAAGAAGCCGGCTAATATCCATTCTCCCCGAATTCCCTTTTTCCTGTATTTGACCAGGACTGCGGTTACCAATATTGCCGCAACAATTAAACCATAGATGTAGTACATTACAGACATAAACCACCCATATCAACTTTTAAAATCTCCATGTTTTTCATAATCTAACAAGAGAGAAGCTGCTATGCCCGCCACAAAAAAGGCGATAACGTGTATCGAGGATATCCTCCAAAAAAATGTTAAATAATCTTTTCTTTCATTCATATTGTTTTTCTCCATATAGTTTAAATTTTATTGTTGTGTTCCACAGTTATTACTACATTCCCCTTCTTGTGTCCTTTATCGACATACCTATGAGCCTCGACCATCTGTTCCAGCGGATAGCGTCTGTCTATAACCGATTTTAACTTTCCAGCCTCAATAAGCTCTTTAAGGAATATCATGTCTTCAGTTTTAATAATTACTGACCCATGAGAGTCATGAGAGGTAAGAAATATTCCATTTTTCTTTAGCGCTCTTTTACTGCGTGAACGCGAAGCCTTAGCTACCGCATCAAAAATAAAATCGTATTTGTCACTGCTTTCTGTAAAATCGGTTGTAGTGTAATCAATTGTCCGATCGGCTCCCAGGGATTTAATTAGTTCTAAATTGGCGGTACTGCAAACCCCGGTAACTTCTGCCCCAAAATATTTGGCAAGCTGCACCGCAAATGTACCTAAACTTCCGGAAGCTCCATAGATAAGAACTTTTTGTCCCGGCTGGATATTTCCACTTCTAATATACCTTAACGCGGTTAATGCTCCTCCGGTAGCAGCGGCGGCTTCCTCATAGGTCATATTGAGAGGCTTTAAGGCCACCAAACCTTCTTCCGCCCTGCTTCCATCTTCAGGCACACATTTGTACTCGGCATGAGCGCCGAAACCAAAACCCACAAATGAAAAAACCTGGTCACCTTTCTTAAACCGTTTCACATCCCTGCCCACTGATTCAATTTCTCCGGCCATCTCCATTCCGAGTATAGCTCTTTTTGGTTTTATTATACCCAGGTATATTCGAGCCGGAAGCCACTGCCAAACAGGGACAGTGAAGCTTCGCATTCTGGAG
>JBAQYK010000043.1:0-2036 GCA_049299995.1 Candidatus Methanoperedens sp. | reverse complement strand
CCAACAGGGAACAAATAAGGAAGAGTATAGAAGACATAAACAAATATCTCAGCGCATCCAAATAACAGCAAGTCACATGGAGATGGTACTACTGGTATAGATATTGAAGGCGGAGGCGCATGATATGAAGTGCGCACAAATCGCAGGGGACCCTCCGCACAACTTTACATGCATCTATCGGGTATGTCACTCCTGAAGAATTTGAAAAATCTGAAAGGAGGTTTTAAATAGGAAAGTTTCTTAACTGGTTTTACACAAAATGGTGTTCAGTCCACAGAGCGAATTAGCCAAGTTTTTCTTATTATCGAATTCCTTAACCAATTTTTGAAGTTCTTTTTCATTTCTGTTTTTAAGTTTTTCTGCGAATTTGGATATGTTTGGAACAGCGCGGGTAATATTATCCACGATTGTTATTGTTGCACACTGCGCCGTCCTTGAGAGCGGATTCAGGTCGATGGCAATTACGGTTTTACCCATATCCACAAGGGCTTTGCACCTGTCCCCGTCTTCAAGAGGAACAAGTACGACATCGGCACTGAAGATGCCTTTGCTATCCACTGGTCCCCGCTCATGGGAAAGTCCGGGTATCAGGGCATCGCTTTTCGTGAACATTTTTTTGGCGCCGAGTGAGCGCAGATGTTTAATGATTTTATTCACCCTTTCCTCAGTCCTGTGAAACAAATTGACTTCAAGCGGCGCATTGACAATCTCGCTTAGCTTTATGATTTCAGCGGGTACAAGGGCTGCGACATTTCCATTGACCGAGATGACAGGTTTTTTTGCCAGAAGTAGCATTGCCGCCGCTACTTTTTCAGTTTTTAAAGCGTTTTTTGAGGTTTTTTCACCGAGCAAGTAATCAAATGCCTCGCCGCGCCCCTGTGCAATCAGCCCATGGACGCTCGTTATACCTTTTTCAACACCTTTTACTATCAACTCGCGCGTCATCAGTGATTCGTATCTGGGGTGGTTTTTGGGAAGCCGATACTTCGGCTTGCGCAGTGTTGGGGTATGCTTCGCATACCCCTCCCGAGTCACGCCTCGGGAGGGCGTGTCCGGGTATGGCGCACCATACCCGTCGTTTGATAAACCTTTCTTAAAGGTTTTAATAGGAGGTGCGCCCCCGTATTGCTTATCCCGCTTGTATGAACCGCTCCGAATTCCGAAAGCGCGCCATCGTCATTTATGGCAAAAACAGTATTCCCCAGCATTGCCTGGCTTGCAATACCGCCTGCGGCAGAAACTGCCTCGATGGCATCTCTCACCTGCGGGCTCATGAGTCCGATTTCTTTTGCAAACAAGCAGGATTGGCGGAAAAAGTTATGAAGCGTGGGTTTTCTTAAGAGTTCTTTGAGCCCGGATTTTCCTGCTTTATTGATGCTCTTCTTTTTCAGTTCATCGGACAAGACCGATTTGGTAGAAATCTCGCCAAAGCTCACCCATGAAATTGTTGTGTTCCCGCACGGGAGCTTATCGATATTTATGGTAAAAGGCGCGCCTGCTTTTTTCCGTATAACGATGCCTCCGAAGGTCTGCCCTGTGATATCGCCAAGCCCTGTCCTGTTTGTAACTTCTGCGACATGCGCAGCGCAGGCTAATTCTTTTAAAGTCATATCCAGTGAAAGCGCCTCGTTTAATGCCAGCGCCGCGCTCAATGCCCCGGCGCCGCTTGCACCGAACCCGGCGCCACATGGTATGCTGAGTGTGGTTTCGACAAGGACAGGCTGTGAGGTCAGGAGCTTGATGGCTGTGAGCGTTGTTGGGGCGTCTGCTACGGCGCCGTTGATTTTCACGGTTGTTTCTTTTGCGGCGCTTATTTTTGTGACGACGCCGTCCTCAAGACAGATGCCGCAGCCCAACGAGCCTGAAAGTATGGGGTCTTTTTTCAAGTCGATTACGAAAATGCCTGAGATGTGGGCGGGGGCGAATGCATAACCAAAATTTTTCTTTTCCATTGAACTGACTATTATTTACTGAAGAATAAATAAGCTAATGGGCAAAACGGATTATTTCTTGCCTCATCCCGGGGATTAAAACAC
>JBAQYK010000042.1:0-4156 GCA_049299995.1 Candidatus Methanoperedens sp. | reverse complement strand
CTGTAATTCACATTCAATGAGGCTGTGGATTCAGCCAGGAATATCTCCCCGAATGATGTGGCTCCGAGTTCCCAGAGTTCTTTTAAGTATTCAAGGTTGTTTGTGACTCCTGCATTGATTCCGTAGTCGATTATGGACTTTTTTGCTGCTTTTTGCTTTTTCTTGAATGATTCGGGATTTATCGTCGGGGGGATTGTATTTGGATGGTCGATGACTGTGGTGACGCCGCCCGCAGCGGCTGAGCATGAGCCCGTGTACCAGTCTTCTTTCTTTTTCATCCCAGGGTCGCGGAAATGAACGTGCACGTCTATTGCGCCGGGCAGCACGAGCGCGCCTTTTGCGTTGATTACCTGATTGACTTCTTCAGTGCCCACGATTTTCCCGAGCTTTGTGATTTTGCCGTTATCCACGGCTATTTCCATGGGTTGGATTGCATCGTTTATGAAAATCCTGGCGTTCTTGATTACGAGGTCGGGCATATCGAATTGTTACCTGTAAATCCTGCTTCTTTTATCTATTTTTACAACATATATTGATTTTTCTTTATTGTCAAAAATATATAAAACTCTATAGTCCCCGATACGCAGCCTGAAAATGTCTTCTTTTCCTTTTATCTTTTTGATGTCACAAGTGAATGGATTTTCGGCAAAAGACAACAATTTTTCTTTTATCCTGTCTTTCTGCGATTTATTCAATTCGGAGATTAACTTTTTGACTTTTTTATTAAAAAAGATGGAATACGCCATCTATTCACCAAAAGCTTCTTCCAATGTTAAAAGCTCTCCTTTTTCCTTCTGGTACAGGGTATCTTTTATTAATTTTTCTTCATCCCTGGTTAAAATTATATCATCTACACCAAACTCCACAACCTTTTTCAGGTAATCAAGATCCTCTCTGATTTTCTTAATCTCGGTGAAAATCAGGTTCATGTTAACAGTTTCCATAATATTACCAAACGCTTTCCGAGGATATATAAATATATCTTCAAGTTTTTAGAACTTCACTATAGCTGGCATTGCCAGGCAGTATTAGTGCAAATATCGAATAATACGTGCAAAATAATCATATTCACCAAATAGCGGGGGATATATTTTTATCCAAAGAATACAATTAGATACCCTGAATAATGTATATTAAAACATTACATAGAATATCTGAGGGGATATAATAATGGACGAAAAAGACAGGAAACAATTGACTGTTGCAAAGGCATACCCGAACGATGCAGGAAGAGGAATAGCGCGTCTTGACCCGCATACATTAATGGTTTTACAGCTTGTACCCGGCGACATAATCGAAATCGAGGGGAAGAAAAGCACGTCAGCGAAAGTATGGCGCGCCGACCGCAATGATTGGGAACAGAATATAATACGAATTGACGGTTTTATAAGGCAGAACGCAGGCGTGGGCATCGGTGACACCATAAAGATAAAGAAAGCTGATGTTAACGCCGCAGAAAAAGTCGTGCTTGCTCCTCCCGAAGGCTCGCCGATTGAATTCAAAGGGAATATCGAAGAAATGGTTAAACGCCAGATAATGAAACGCCCAATCAGCAAAGGGGATATTATACCTGTAATGAGCACCATGGCTCATCCATTCTTTGGACGTGTGCCAACAGGACAGGCAATCCCCCTGATTGCGATAGAAGCAGAACCTGGTGGCGTTATACTAATCACTGAGAATACCGAAATAATACTCAGGGAGAAACCCGTGGTACTGGAAGTCACGGGCACAGGGATAACCTATGAGGATATTGGGGGCTTAAGCGATGAAATCCAGCGCCTGCGCGAGATGATTGAACTTCCAATGAAACACCCGGAAGTATTTGAGCGGCTGGGTATTGAGCCTCCAAAAGGCGTTCTGATGTACGGTCCTCCCGGTACTGGTAAGACGCTGATTGCCAGGGCTGTTGCAAACGAATCCGGAGCTAATTTCTTTTCCATAGCAGGACCTGAGATAATGAGCAAGTATTACGGGGAGAGCGAACAGCGGCTTCGGGAGATATTCGAGCAGGCAAACAAGGATGCTCCGTCTATTATTTTCATAGACGAACTTGACTCCATTGCCCCGAAAAGGGAAGAAGTGACAGGTGAAGTGGAAAGACGCGTGGTTGCGCAACTGCTTACAATGATGGACGGGCTTGAAGAGAGAGGACAGGTAGTGGTGATAGGTGCAACGAACCGCATCGATGCGATTGACCCTGCGCTGCGCCGCCCGGGCAGGTTTGACCGCGAGATAGAGATAGGGGTGCCGGACAGGCATGAGAGAATAGAGATATTCCAGATACATACGCGAGGCATGCCGCTTGCAGATGATGTCCAGATTGAATACATCTCTGACAGGACGCACGGCTTTGTTGGGGCTGATATATCCGCCCTCGCGAAAGAAGCAGCCATGAAAGCGCTTCGCAGGTACCTTCCCCAGATAAAACTGGAGGAAGCTGTCCCATTTGAGATACTTGAAAGTATGCGTGTCACAGGCAACGACTTTGAGGACGCGCTCAAGGAGGTTGAACCCTCGGCAATGAGGGAAGTAATGATTGAGATTCCCAGGATTGCGTGGGATGAAGTAGGCGGGCTGGATGAGGCAAAACAGGAGTTAATAGAAGCTGTGGAATGGCCTCTTAAATATTCTGAGAAATTTGAGAAAATGAGCATCCGACCTCCGAAAGGCATTTTATTATACGGTCCGCCCGGGACTGGAAAAACGCTGCTTGCCAAAGCCGTGGCAACTGAGAGTTCTGCCAATTTCATAAGCGTTCGCGGTCCGCAGCTCTTATCCAAATGGGTAGGGGAATCAGAAAAGGCGATACGTGAGATATTCAAGAAGGCGCGCCAGGTTGCGCCGTCTATAATCTTCCTTGACGAGCTTGATGCGATTGCTCCTGTACGGGGTACTGAGTTCGGTTCAAAGACCTCTGAACGCGTTATTAACCAGCTGCTTACAGAACTTGACGGGGTCGAAGTATTAAAGAACGTTGTGGTGATTGCGGCAACAAACAGACCTGAGATAATTGACCCGGCGCTTATTCGTTCTGGCAGGTTTGACAGGCTGGTGTTTATAGGACCGCCGTCCAAGGAAGGGAGGATTGAAATATTCCAGATACATCTGAAAAATACTCCGCGCTCGGATGACGTGAATATAGAAGAACTTGCGGTTCTTACGGATAATTATGTAGGGTCTGATATAGAATCCCTGTGCAGGGAAGCTGTAATGCTGGCTCTCCGGGAGAATTTCGATACCGAGAAAGTAGAAATGAAACATTTCAAGGATGCATTGAAGAAAGTAAGACCTGCGCTGGCTGAAGATATGCTGGAATATTACGAGAAGCTGCAGGAGCAGTTTAAGGGCGGGACAAAACAGGAACAGAAGTCTTATATAGGTTACAGGTAAAAAATGAAGGGATTAATATGGCAAAAATACTTGCAAAAAATTTAACTAATAAAAGGGTAATGCTTACCGATGGATCAGAATTGGGATTTGCCAGCAACGTGGTTATGGATACTCACAGCGGAGAATTGATTTATCTTGTGGTCAAACCAACGTCCACTGTGGACACTTCAAAATACCAGACGCAGAATGGATATGTAATGATACCGTTCGGGGCGGTCAGGGCAGCAAAGGATTATGCCATTGTTGATAAAAAGCTGATAACAGGCAGTGATTTTGATTAAATTCACTTTAATCATAATACAGTATTAGAAGGCAGTCTTTTGAAGGGTGAAACAAAGGTTACAATTGTCTGTTCAACCCAGGACAGGGCGAGCCAGACTATCAAAAATAATCTTTTGAATTTCAGGAAATGGGAGCATGTAAGCGCTGCCTGCGGTTGTCCGGTTTTTGAATATAAGGATTTCAGGATTGTTGAAATAAGTGAATCGCTTATTTGTCAGGATGGGCTGGATAAAAAATTAATGGCATGGGATTTTCCGGCAAATCTTATAATTTTCGCATCCAAGCACCGAAGCAAAGACGGGAGGGCAATACTTACGGTGCATTCAACAGGTAATGTTGGTGAAGCGAAATTTGGGGGGAGTGATAAGAAACTTGCTTCTGCAGCGCCGCAGGCTGTACGCTCATTACTTCGTTCCCTTAAAATGCTGGCTGAAAATGAAGAATATGAAGTTACTCTTGAATGCACGCATCATGGGCCAAG
>JBAQYK010000041.1:0-2275 GCA_049299995.1 Candidatus Methanoperedens sp. | reverse complement strand
GGTATGCACTATCATAAATCTTTCCTTAACTATCCCATTAATTTTATTTATCAGGACTTCTGTTTGCTGGACATTAATTCTGTCAACGAGAACGTGGGCGCTCATTGCGTGGATATTGGAACATATACTCCAGATATGGATATCATGCACCCCTTTTACCCCTTCGATTTGCATCATAACACTGGAAAGCCTGTCCGCATCAACATGCCTGGGCGCAAATTCGAGTAGAATCCGCGCAGAACCGAAAACAAGCCTGAATGCACCGTAGAGCAGCATCATGCCTATTAAAATGCTAAGCAGCGGGTCTATTATGTAGTTCCCTGTATAAATGATAACAACCGCGCCAGCTATTACTGCTACTGACGCAAGGGCATCGCCGATGACATGAAGATAGGCGCCGCGGATATTGAGGTCATGATGCCCGTGCAATTTTAAAGCCACCCATGTATTGACAATTAAGCCAATGGTTGCAATAATCAACACTTCCGTGCCTTTTACAGCAGGAGGGGTTAGTATCCTGCCATAAGCTTCATAAAAAATGAATATGGCAATCCCGATAATCGTTATCCCGTTTGCCAACGCAGCGAAAATCTCAAACCTGTGGTAGCCGAAAGTCACGTTCCTGTTAGATGGGCGGGCTGATATTCTTATAGCGCCGTATGAAAGAACTAATGCTACAACATCCATAAACACATGCGCTGAGTCTGAAAGAAGGGAAAGGCTGTTGGATATTATCCCGCCGGCGAATTCCATGAAAAAAATGATAGTCGTCAGGAAAATAGCAATTCCCAAGTTTTTATTGAGTTCTTCCATGTATAATCCCCGTATTTGGTGCCATGATAAAATATTTCTATCGGTAACGCTACGTAGAATTCATGCTTGTTGAACAGATTAAACTTGAAAACGGCAGCGCACTTGGACTGAAGATGGATATGGAACATGCGCCCCTGCTCGTAATCAGGGCGGCAAAAGGATTTGTGATGTGCGGTTATCTCAATATGGACGTGGCTAATAAACTGGGAGATGTTGCTGTCAGGGTTACAGGCGTAAGAAGCTTCGAGGATGTTTTGAATGCAAAGGCTGTGGATGTTTCCGAAGCTGCGAAGAAGCTTGGAATAATAATCGGCATGCCTGCAAAGGAAGCGCTTGCGAAGATGCTTTGATATTAAACGCAGATGAACGCGGATATAAACGCTATGAATATTTCCGCAAGTTTAGATATCCCATAGTTTTACCTGAAAATAGACTTTATTACCTAAAATTAGGGAATACTCCCAAAACATCATCCTTAATCAGAATTCCCCGGCACTTTACATACACCCAGTTTCCTGCATATCTCACAATCAGTTTCGCAGGGTTCGATGTGAATCAGGATAGATAGATTCGGGATTTTCTCCTTTATATCCTTTTCAAGATGGTCGCAGAATTCATGTGCGTCCGCAACAAGCTGGTTTTTTGGCACAACAAGATGCAAATCCACATATCTTTCAGCGCCGGACATCCTTGTGCGGAGGTCGTGGTATTCGGCAAATTCGGAATAATGTTCGGCTATTATAGACTTGATGATATTCTCTTCCTTATCTGAAAGCTTTACATCCATAATCCCGGAGACAGAGCGTTTCGTCAGGTCATACGACGCCTTGAGAATTATGAGCGCCACGAGTATTGCCAGAATCGGGTCAAAAATAGGATTCTTCGTGATTTGAATAAAAATAAGACCTATAAAGACGCCTACCGAAGTGTAAACATCCGTGGTGAGGTGATAGGCATCGGCTTCAAGCGCAATAGATTCAGCTTTCCTTGCTACTTTCATGATTTTTCTGGATACATAAAAATTCACAACAGTAGATATTCCCATTATTACTATACCTGCCCCCACAAAATCCAATTCTATCTCTTCAGGTTTTAAGATATTTTCACCGGCTTTATAAAGAATGATGATCGCCGCAACAAAAATCAGGATAGCTTCAACAGTGCCGGAAACATTCTCGAACTTGCCGTGTCCGAATTTATGAATGTCATCTGCGGGTTTTCCTGCTTTTCTCACCGAATAATTTGCTATTACCGCAGCTATAAGGTCAATGCCTGAATGAAGGGCTTCGGATAGAACAGATATGGAACCCATGAAAAAGCCCGTGACAAGCTTCATGAAAAGCAAAAACGTATTGGAGTATATGGAGAGTCTGGCTACGGATGTTATTTCTTTATGAGCCGCAAAATATGTGTTATTCTTATCAGGCATTTTTTTTACGTTATCTCAGTGATAGTATAAAGG
>JBAQYK010000040.1:0-2529 GCA_049299995.1 Candidatus Methanoperedens sp. | reverse complement strand
TCTTTATACTTATTGGTTACATCTTTTTTCCCTCTTGTCTATAATATTGTCACATCGTTTGAGCCTGTCAATTTCTTAATGAATATGTTCTATTTTATCCTGGGCATCGGAAGTCTTGCAGGCGCTTTTTTAGTGCTTAAAAAAGAGACACACCTTGAACATATAGCAGACGATACATTTGATGAAGTTGTTTACAAACGCCTTGAGCCTGTTCTGCGTGATGTTGCAGATGTCCAGGTAGGGTTGACCGATGTTCATACCCAACTGGAAATGATGAACCTCAATATAGAAAAAATCGGTCAGGTCAGGGAACAACCCGTCTCCATGTCAGCAGTTCCTGCCCAGACATCCATGTATATTAAATATGTTGTTTTAATCAATATCACACTGGCTACATTTTTATTTATGTTACAGTATCCGCTGGAATACATTCCCTATGCGGTTACCATCGTTTATATAATATGGTGGGCGGTTATAACCCAGGAATTCAAGCTGTGGAATGTAGAATCCGTATGGATGTGGGTCTTCATCCCGATTCTTATACTTCCGGTATATACTATCATAATGAACGCATATCTGCGTGATTACCAGATGTTTGGCTCGCTGTTTATAGGGCTATGTGTTTATGTTATATTTTATTATTCGTGGTGTTCCAATATGGTGCGGGGAGTACTTCCTTTCGACCTTCACATTGCATTAGCGGAATTAAAAAAGAAAATAAAAGAAAAACCCCGTGAAGAGAAACAAAAAACCCCGGTCCTGACGCCCCGTATTGAACTGAAAATGCCTTTTAAGTTAAACCTGTACCAGATTGGAATATCAATGGTAATCGGGTCGATTGTTTTATTCGTGTCAGCCTGGTTTGGTTTCTCCATCCAGAATGGTTTGATACCTAATGTAACATGGGAAGCACTGGGATTAAAAGGGTTCGTATGGAAACCTCTGTATTCGTATACATTAACCTTCTTTGGTATGGTTTTACTGGGGGCAGGGTACAGTATGGTGTTGAAATTCCGGAGGGCCGGTTATTGAAAAAAGTCTTATTTCTCTTTATATTCCTTGTATTCCTGCCCATAATTTCGTCTGCGGAGACAATAAACGGTCTTGACATCGAATGGGGGGGCGGCACTGATTATACCCTGAGCTGGGCAAATCCTTCAATCAGTAAAGGAGATTATGTTATAAAGGTTATTGATTTTAACTGGAAAGGAGATGCGGTAGTTTCAGTCACCCGGAAAGGCGTGGCCCGGAATGGGGTACTATCCCAGGGTGAAAATCTTGATTTCAATTTTACCACCAACACTACGTATTTTCAAGGAGTAAGGATTTATCCGAGAACAATTTCAAATTTTCAATCTGTTAACGCAAGCATCCCTGATGAGAAGCCCATAAATATAGGCACATATCCTTGTTGTCCATCTGCGGAAATAACCGTTTATATATCAAGCGAGCTCGCTCAAAAAAAGCCTGTGTTAAATCTTGGTATTTCATCTATCTGGGACGGCAGAGCTGGCGTTGCGTCAACCATGATGATTAATATTACGAATACAGGAGATGCGGATTTTTACGAAGGAAATATTTCGATAAATATTAGCGGTTTGAAAATTGCCGACGAAAAAGAATTATCGAATTATGCATTAATTTATAATCCATCGAAAGAGGTGGTAACGAGGGGGTGGTCAACTCCACTATTAGCGAATAATTCATATAATATCAATTTATCAATAAAATTACCCGCGCCTCCTGACCCAAATAAATCAACATTTACAATTAAAGTAGACGGTTATTTCAAGGATTTTAGTGGAAAAGTCTATCCTGCTACTGCATCTACAACAGTTTCTGTTAATCCTACCGTGGAACTTACTAAGAGAATTACCGAATCAACAATGTTTGGAGTTAAAACGTATGGGGGGCAGGAAATTGACATAGGTTTTCTTTCAAAATTTTTCGGTCTTGGTAAAGTGACTGTTGTAAACATATATGTAAAAAATCGCCAGAGTTATCCTGTAAAATCATTAATTCTCAATGAAACAATAATGGATGATTTTAAATTAATTGATTATACCCCGCCTACACGAGGTTTCAGATTAATAGATAATGACACTAAATTACAGTGGGTTTTTGACCTTAACTCAAGCGAGACAAAAGAATTCAGGTACGAAATGGAGGCGCAAAAAACAGGAACATTTACCACACCGGCAGCAGTTGCAAAATGGACCGAGTGGGGAACAGCAAAAAACGTTTTTTCCGACCGACCTGCAACCAGAGTATATGGGGTTTATGTAGTGATAACAAAGAAAACAGACCAGACCAGACTGAAAGTAAATGAGAACTTTAACGTGACTGCAACGCTGGAAAATATTGGTGATTTTCCGGTCGGATTAAATGTGACTGATATTCTTCCGAAAAATACAACTTTCATCTCCGGGGAGACAACGTATAGTGGTTTTTTATACCCCAGGCAATCGGTTGTATTAAGGTATAATTTATCTGCCGATTATCCCGGAGAATTAGGTTTCCCATCTCCCC
>JBAQYK010000039.1:0-4811 GCA_049299995.1 Candidatus Methanoperedens sp. | reverse complement strand
GAATTACGAACTACAGCCAAAGATCAGGATAATGACAAATGAAATTATATCCGGTGAAGATACTCTGGGGGCTTTATTGATGGGTCATTCTTATAATTCCTGGTGGACTGGCAGCTCTTTGAGCATTGACGAAGCCAGATCTCTTGCTCCCGGTCAGAACGCTACTACCCTTCAAGTAGCTGCGGGTATTGTTGCGGCAGTCCTGTGGATGTTTGAAAATCCGCGGGAAGGTATTAAATTGCCCGACGACCTGCCTCATGATTTTGTCCTTGATATTGCCAAACCATATCTTGGAAAATTTATTTCCACTCCATCGGACTGGACGCCGCTTAAAAACCGCAAAATATATTTCAAAGAAAATCCGGCAGCGAAATACAATCCCGATCCATGGCAAATTGAAAATTTTCTTTTCATAGGTTAATAAGTAATAATTGTTAATAATATCGGATACAACAATGATCGAAAAGCAAAAAAAAATGTTAGAAAAGATTGCGCAAGAACACGGAACTCCGGTTTTTATCATAGATCATGAAAAGATCAGGGAGAATTATCGTGAATTCAGGGAAAAATTGCCTGATGTGCAGGCATATTTTGCTGTTAAGGCAAATTCCAATCCTGAAATTATCAAAACCATGTATGATATGGGTGCAAGTTTTGACGTGGCTTCTTTCCCTGAATTTATGCTGGTTCATGATAATATCAAACTTTTGCCAGAGAAAGAGCGGCAGGATTTTATCTGGGATAAAATTATTTATGCTAATACCATCAAGCCTGCCGAAGTCCTGGCTAAGTTAAATGAATATAAAATATTAGTTACTTTTGACAATGTTGAAGAATTGAGAAAGATAAAAAAACATGCCCCGGATGTTGGTCTTGTTTTAAGGATACGCGTACCCAATACAGGTTCTATGGTTGAGCTGTCTTCTAAATTCGGAGCCCATCCCGGAGAAGCGGTTGATCTTATTGCAGAAGCTTTTGATATGGGGCTTGGAGTTGAAGGCATTAGTTTCCACGTCGGCAGCCAATGCAACAATTTTGACAACTATTCACAGGCTTTGAATTTTGCTTCCTCGATTTTCAAGGAAGCAGAATTAAGAAATTATCATATTGGGTTTACCGGAGCGGAAAACAAGAAAAGAAAAATCCTGGATATTGGCGGCGGGTTTCCGGTAAAGTATACGCCGGACGTAAAATCTTTTGCCGCCCTGTCTGAAATATTGAATTCGGAAATAAAGCGTTTGTTCCCCAATGATGATATTCAGGTTATCGCCGAACCTGGGCGATTTATAGTGGCGACTGCCTGTACTTTGATCACGAAAATTATTGGTAAAGCTGTTCGGGATGGAAAAACATGCTATTATCTGAACGACGGTGTTTATCATACTTTTTCAGGACAGGTTTTTGATCATCAGCATTATCCGCTGCATTCCTTCAAGGATGGAGAGAGAAAAGTTTGCGCTACATTTGGACCCACGTGCGACGCTTTCGACACCATTTCCCTGGCTGATGAGTTACCGGAAGATCTGCAAATTGACGATTTGCTTTATGCTGAAAATATTGGAGCCTATACAATCGCTTCAACCACCTATTTTAACGGTTTCCCGCCTCCAAAAGTGGTGCATTTAAATAAATAACGTTCACTTCCATATTTTCCCGTTATAACTATTTGTCACCGGGCAGCCAAGGCACCTGTTCGATATGTGATGTGCGCACTCATTACAGTTGCACACGTTGCCGCATGGCGGAGTATCGCTGGAACCAAAGCTCATCTTCAAAGGCAGAATCAAATCCTTCAATGGAGTAATCACAATGCTGACTTTGGCGCTCGTGACAACAGGATTATTCCGCAGGTGCCCATCCACAATCGCCTCAAGGGTGGCAATATCCTCGCCCACAAAAAAAAGACACAGGTTATGTTCTCCTGACACGATAAGACCGTTTAAGAAATACGGGCAGTCCTTGAAAATATCAAGAATGGAAGATGTATTTTTTGCCATCACATCAACCTTTGCCATGTAGAGGTTCACTTTTTTCAGGTTCATGCCGACAACATGCGCCAGCGCCCCTTTTTGTTTCAGTTTGTGAATCCTGGCGCTTACAGAGGGCTGGGATATCCTGAGTTTCAGAGCCATGTCGTTCTGTGACATTTCAGGATTTTGTTCAAGCAGGGACAGTATCTCCCTGTCTCTTTTGTCAAGGTCAAGAAATTCTCGCATATATCCTGATATTCCCAATAGTCATCAAATAGTTTTCTATTATTTACAATTGAATTTCAAAATTTTCCTATATATTACAATAATTAGCTTTATACATTATAAGGTAAATATAAACATGATAAAACATGAAGCGAAGTATAGTATCCATTGATGAAGAAAAATGTAACGGCTGCGGCTTGTGCATCCCCAACTGCGCCGAGGGCGCGATTAAGATAATAAACGGAAAGGCAAAGCTCGTAGATGACAGGTTCTGCGATGGTCTTGGCGCATGCCTCGGGCACTGTCCGCAGGATGCAATCACGATAATCGAAAGAGATGCCACTGAGTTCGATGAGGAAGCGGTAAAAGTGCACCTGAAGCCGAAAATGGCTGAGAAGAAAGTAGAAAAGAGCATACCGTGCGGATGCCCGGGAAGCATGGCAATGGATTTCAGAAGTGAAAAAAAGAGTGTAGGAGGAGCTACAGCGCGCCAGAAGTCGGAATTGAGACAGTGGCCTGTGCAGCTTACACTTGTTTCTCCGGAAGCGTCTTATTTCAGGGACGCCGAGCTGCTTGTGGCTGCGGACTGCGTCCCGTTCGCATATCCGAATTTCCACTCGGACTTCCTTGCCGGGAAATCGGTGATTATAGGCTGCCCGAAGCTGGATGATGCTGAATCCTATGTGGATAAGCTCGCAGAGATGCTGAAGAAGAATAACATCAAGAGCATCACGCTCGTGAATATGGAAGTGCCCTGCTGTTTCGGGCTTCAGAGAATAGTCGAGGAAGCGGTAGCGAGGTCGGGGAAGGTCCTGCCTATCCGGCAGACGGTGATAACTATAAGGGGAGAAAAGCAATAAAACGGTTGTCTTTTTTCTGCCCCCCACTCAACCGATAGCTTAAAGTACTTTATAGTCGAAAAGAGTACTCCCCTATCATCCGTAGGAGACATTAGTCGAATAACTACGGGAGGAATACTCATTGGAACAAGAAAAGATATTAGAAGCAGTCAAACAGGCTCTGGAGAAATCTCCAAAGCGTAAATTTTCAGAAAGCGTTGACCTTGCTATCAACCTTAAAAACCTTGACATGAATCAGCCCACCAACAGGCTCGATGAAGAAATAATCCTGCCAAACGGTCTTGGCAAGCCTATAAAAATCGCGGTATTCGCAAAAGGTGAAACCGCACAGAGGGCTAAAGGCGCAGGCGCTGATTATGTTTTCGAACCCGAAGAAATCGCAGTTCTCGGGGAAGATAAAGCAAGGGTAAAATCCCTGGCAGAAGAATGCAATTTTTTCATAGCAGAAGCTGCGTACATGCCAGCTATCGGTAAAACCCTCGGTCAGGTGCTCGGTCCCAGGGGAAAAATGCCCATACCGCTGACGCCTGATAAGGATGTAGTCCAGATAATCAACAAATCAAGGAACTCCATAAAAATAAGGTCAAAAGACAAGATGACTTTCCACATCCCGATTGGAAGAAAAGAAATGGAACCACAGAAACTTGCACAGAATATCGAGGCTATAATAAACCGAATCGAACACAGGTACGAACGTGGTCTATATAACGTAAAATCCATATACGTCAAAGCCACCATGGGACCATCAGTGAGGGTGGTTTAAATGACGACAGAAGCAGCGCATCAGAGCATTCATATCCCCAAATGGAAAAAAGACGAGATTGAGGATATAAAGAAATTAATAACCACCCATTCGTCAGTAGGTATTGTAGGAGTTCACGGAATTCCCTCAAACCAGCTCCAATTAATGAGAAAGAACCTGCGCGGTATGGCTGAAATCAAGATGTGCAGGAACAATCTCGTTGACCGTGCCCTTAATGAATCTTCCGAAGATGTCAAAAAGATTAACAAATATGTGGAAGACCAGACCGCCCTGTTATTCACGAATGAGAATCCCTTCAGGCTCTATAAGATATTAGAGAAGGGCAAAACATCAGCCCCCATAAAAGCCGGAGGAATTTCTCCAAAGGATATAGTCATCGAGAAAGGTCCGACCTCTTTCCCGCCAGGGCCCATTGTGGGAGAACTGACCGGCGCAGGAATCCCGGCTGGAATTGAAGGCGGAAAAGTCGTAATCCGCGAGACCAAGACGGTAGCCAGGAAAGGCGATGTGGTTGATGCAAAACTTGCATCCATCCTTTCACGACTTGATATTCATCCCGTAGAACTGGGGCTTGAGCTTCGGGCTGTATATGAGAATGGCACGATATTTGAATCAAAGCTCCTGGCAGTGGACGAAGCGACCTATATCTCTAATATGATTCTTGCTGTCCATCGGGCGTTTAATTTATCTATCAACTCTGCATACCCGGCAAAACCCACAATCAGCGCACTGCTTACAAAAGCAGCGTCCCAGTCACGGAACCTGGCTATAAATGCCGAGATAATAATGCCGGATATCATCGATGTGTTGCTTGGAAAAGCTAACGCTCAGATGTTATCCCTGGGCAGGATCGCATCGGCGAAGGATGCAAATTCAGTTAGCGGCAAGTTAAAAGAGAAGCTTGCAGCAGCCCCGGCAGCGGCAGCAACTCCGGCAGCAGCGCCAAAGGAAGAAAAGGCAGAAAAGAAAAAGGAAGAACCAAAGGAAACAGAT
>JBAQYK010000038.1:0-1724 GCA_049299995.1 Candidatus Methanoperedens sp. | reverse complement strand
GATATGCCCTCGTCGTTTTGGAGAATGTTATATTTCATCGTTATGACCATCATTATTATTGATATTGTTCTTTAAAAATGTTTGCCCACCCGGATTTTACAATATATTAAATAGGATGACATTATATTTAAAGCAAAGGATGGTTATATATATACGTATAAACAAATTTCATTATTATTATGACGCCAGCAACATGGCATAATAACTAAGGTGGATTGAATGCTCAAAAGAAATAAAACTAATAAAAAATTTTGTAAAGATGATGATGGGGTGTCCCCGGTCGTGGGAGTTATATTGATGGTTGCGATAACAGTGGTTATGGCTGCAATTGTATCTTCATGGAGTTCATCAGTAAAAGCTCCAACCTCGCCCACAACTGTCGGGCTGGATATTTCCAGAAGCGATAAAAATATCACTCTGGTAGTGACAACCATAGACCCCCCAAGCGCAGCGCCTATACCAACCCTGAATGTTACATATCAATGGTATAATGGCACTTTCAACACCAATAGTACGGATGAATACTTAACAGATGCTGACGTTGGAAATATGTTAACTATTGAAACAAACTCTTCCACTATCAAACCGTTCGTCGTTATAGCGAGATTCAAAGACGGCTCTAAGAAAGTTCTATACTCAAGAGATACGTAATTCATTTTGCAGATAACTTCTGCGAAATGAAAATTCTTTTTTTTTACCTGTGCACTCTTATAGAAAAACCAGCGCAGGAAATGAATCAACCGGCAATCAAAGGCAGTAATACTTAATTTTTTTCCTACGATATAGACATAAACATGATATATGCAATTGCTGTCATTGCCAGACTATGCTTCAACCCGAGCCTTGCATCGCTGTCGCCCATCTGTCCTGCAACAAGACCGGAAAAAAAACCCTCAAGAACAGAAGCATGGAAAAAAAGCCTTGTATACAGAAGCTTATCTATACCTGAAAAAGTAATGCCTTCTCCGGCTATTTGGGCAGCGGCAGCGGTTTCTGGTGTAACATTGGGAATCTCAGGAAGAAAACTGGTTACCAGGGCCCATATTACATAGAGAAATACAAAAAATGCTATATATATTATAATTATATGCATCTGTGTGGACATTTTCCTATCTTCATCCATTGCCTTTGCTGCCGTGGCGTCATTTGCCGCTATTACCAGGGTATCTTTTATGTTGCCTGTCATTTTAATAGCGTTATCCACCAACACAACGACCCTCTGCACAGAAAGAGTATTTATACGTCTCCCGAAATTCCTGAAAGCCTCAGAAATACTGCCTTTTAGCTCAATGTCAATGTCCATTTTATTTACCTCGGAAGTCAGGATACCGAGATTGGATGAACCGAGCCGTTTGATAGAAGCTGCAATCGTCATGCCAGAATCGTGAAGACTTACCAGCCTGTTCAGGAACTCAGGGAAATTCAGGGATATCTGTCTAATCCTCCTGAAATGCGCTTCTGCAAAGATGGAATAAGGGAGAAGAACAATAAACGCTGTAAAAATCAGGTAGTCGTCAATCATATAAACAATCCGGTCAAACTCCAGGCTATAATAATTATAAGTACTGAGTACAAAAAACAAAAGACCGACTGGTATGGAAAAAAACAGCACTTTTTCCGGGGTTTCAATAAAATTTTTTACGGGATTTTTCAGGAAGTCATAAATTTTCAGTCTCAATCTTCCTCTCTGGAGAAGAGAATTTGTTTCCTGGTATTCTCCACCC
>JBAQYK010000037.1:0-11414 GCA_049299995.1 Candidatus Methanoperedens sp. | reverse complement strand
TAGATACGGTATTATTTTTAAGACCAACTGAAAGTTTAACTATTTTCTTGCAGCAATTAGGAAGAGGGCTAAGATTAGCAGAAAACAAAGAATGTTTAACCGTATTAGATTTTGTTGGAAATGCAAGATCTGAATATGATTTTGAAGGCAAATTTAGAGCACTGATCGGAAAAACAAACTCGGCAACTTTGGAAGAATTAGAAAGAGAATTCCCTCATTTGCCTTTAGGATGTTCAATCGTTTTAGAAAAAAAAGCCAAAGAGTATATCCTTATTAATATTAAAAATGCCACACAGCTAAACACAAATCAGCTAATCAATAAAATTATTAATTTTACACATCATACTACGCTACCATTAAACTTGAAAAACTTCTGTGAATTTTACCAAATTCCTATTCAATCAATTTATAAAAGAGGTAATTGGAGTAGGTTATGTCAATTAGCAAATCAAAGAGTTAATTTTCCTAATATTAATGAAAAAGAAGTTAATCGAACCATTTTGAAAAAATGGATTCAATGTAATTCATACAGTTATTTAAATTTCATATTGGAACTCGCAAAAAATAATTTTTCTATTCCCTCAACAATAAATGAAAATGAAAAACTAATGTTAGTGATGTTACATTACGATTTTTGGCAAACAGCAGCAAATTTTGACAGTATAGAAAAAAGCATAAAAAAAATTGGCGATAATCAGATTTTGACACAGGAAATGATAGAGACTTTAGAGTTTTTGATCGACAGAATATCTCATATAGAACTTGATATTGATTTATCTTATTCACAACCTCTAAAATTACATAGCCGCTATACACGAGAGCAAATTTTGGCAGCATTTGGTGCTAGCACTTTTCAAAAACAATCAAGTAATCGAGAAGGACTTGTTAATTTGGAATCAAAGAATACAGAATTGCTCTTGGTTACTTTAGAAAAAACAGAGGAAAACTATTCACCCACAACTATGTACAATGATTATGCAATTAGCGAGAAAATATTTCATTGGCAATCTCAAAATTCGGCAAAACCTGAAGTGGGTAGAGGTCTATCATATATTACTCATAAAGAAAAAGGCAAATCAATTTTACTTTTTGTAAGAGAAAAAAATACAGATGAATTTGGAAACACAATGTCTTATGTTTTTTTAGGGCATGTATACTATATAGAACACTATGGCTCAAAGCCTATGAGCATTAAATGGAGTCTACAAGTACCAATCCCTCCTTACATATGGAAAGAAACTGCCAAAATGGCTGTAGGCTGATCAAATATGGGCCGAGCTTAAATATGAATCTTTTCAAACAGGTCAGGGGGAATATCAACAAGGGGATCAGAAAGACCATAATTGATGAACCTCATATGTTTCTTGCCTACAATAATGGACTTTCTGCAACAGCAGACAAAGTAGAAATTATTCCATCAAATGGGGGATACGGAATAAAATGGGCAAGAGACTTTCAGATTGTCAATGGAGGTCAGACCACCGCATCAATTTATCATGCTTATAGAAAAGATAAAGCTGATGTTTCAAACATATATGTTCAGGTTAAACTATCTGTTCTGAAAGATGCAACTAAGATAGATAGTTTTGTTCCGAAAATATCTCTGTATGCCAACAGCCAGAATAAGGTAAGTGTAGCTGATTTTTCAGCAAACAATCCGTTTCACATAAAGTTAGAAGAGTTATCAAGAACAGTATGGGCACCTGCACCGCCGGGTATGCAGCTTCAGACCCGATGGTACTATGAACGTGCAAGGGGACAGTATCTTGATGAAAAAGGGAGAGAGGGAACTACTGCACGCAAGAATGCCTTCGAAATCACAAATCCGAAAACGCAAAAATTTACCAAAACTGATCTGGCGAAGTTTGAAAACACTTGGAACCAGCTTCCATATATAGTAAGCAGAGGAGCAGAGAAAAACTTTATGGAATTTATGGTTATCCTTAAGGAAAGAGGAGAGTTTCAGCCTGACAGAACGTATTATGAGCATCTAATCGCAAAAGCTATACTTTTCAGACATGCAGAAAAACTTGTTCAAAAACAACAATACGGTGGTTATCGAGCCAATATTGTCACATATACTATTGCTCTGATTTCCCATAAAACCGCCCAGCAACTTGACCTTGACAGAATATGGAAAGAGCAATCTATTTCCCCTGTTCTGATGGACACCATCACCCGAGTCTCTGAAGTGGTTCACAGGCATATTACAAATCCTCCTGGTGGCAGAAATATAACTGAATGGTGTAAAAAGGAACAGTGCTGGAAAGACCTCCTTGCGCTTGATATAAAAATGCCCGATGAACTGGAAAATGAACTCACTAGGACAGATGGAAAAGAAAGAGCCAGAGTTGACAAGGGGATAGACAGTCCAGACAGTGAGGATCATGAGAAAATACTGGAGGTCATGAAGGTGCAAGTAGAGACATGGTTTAAAATTGCCCACTGGGCAAAGGAAACAGGAAATCTCAAACCATGGCAGAGAAGCCTCTCTTTTTCAATGGGAAATCTGGCAAAAAGAGGAAGAGAACCAAGCAGAAAGCAGGCCGCTCAGGCACTTATAATACTGGAGGATGCCCGCCGCTTGGGCTTTGAAATCCACTAATAAAATATATAATAAATTCTAAGAGTTGATTAAATGATTTCACCAGATATTGAAAAGAAAATAATATCCGAACTTAAAGGCAAATTTCATTACGACCTTCGCTGCGTAATCTTATTCGGCTCATACGCAAAAGCCACCGCCCAACCATATTCTGACATTGATATCCTCATAATCCTGAACAAAAAATTCGCAAACTGGATGGAACGGCGCGACCTTGAAATCGAACTTCGAAAAAGACTTTATCGAACAGTGGGGCAGGTTTCTCCAAAAGTTGGCTCTGTTGAAGAATTAGAAGCTGCGCTGAAAGCTTATAATCCTCTGATACTAAATATCCTTGATTCAGGCGCTACACTATACGATGACGGCGCCTTCGCTAAACTTAAAGAGCATTTTAAACACATAGTATCAACCGAAGTTGTAAAGCGCGCCGATTACTGGGAAGTGGTGGCATGATAGCTCACAAATCTGCGTTCATCGGCGTCATGCCCGCCGCTATGCATAGACACGTATGCCTGCGGGCATACGTGGAGGCGCCCTCCCGAGGCGCGACTCGGGGCGTTAATCTGCGGTTAATTTTCAATAAAAATAAGCGGGTTAGACATGATTTATAACGACCCCTCCCACATCGCCCGCTGCGCCCAGCTCGCCATGATTCTTGAAGTCTCAGCCACGCCCAAGCCGGGCAACATCGACCGCGACCACAACTACACAGACACGCGCTTTGAGCACTTCCTTGCCAGCGCCGTAGGCGTGTATCCCATACTGGAGAAGGCTGCACGCTCAAAATCAGGCGTTGGCGCGCTCATCCGTGAGGCTGTCGCAGAGAGCGGCAAATGGCAGAAAGGAGGCAACACTCATTTCGGGGCGTTTCTCCTGCTCATCCCGCTTGTGATGGCGGCAGGCAGATGTGCAAAAATTACAAGTCTGCAATGGCATGCCAGAAGAGTTTTGAGAGAAACAACGGTAGAGGATGCAGTCGAATTTTACATGGCATTTTCAGAGGCAAAAGTCAAAGTTAAGCCTGTGAATGACCTCGACCTTGGCGACACCGCATCCATTGACAAAATAAAAGCGCAGGGATTGACGCTCTATGACCTGATGAAGATTTCATGCAGCTATGATATGATAGCAGAAGAGTGGGTGATGGGCTTTCGGAAGACTTTTGATTGCGCAGGTTCAATTCAGGAAATGGTTGAAGAAAAAGGTATTAATGACGCTGTTGTGCATACTTTTATGTTTAACCTTGCATTTCACAAAGATACATTCATACAAACAAAATTTGACAGCAAAAAAGCAGAGGAGGTATCTCTACGGGCAGAAGAAATCTTCGAAAAAAGTCTTCTTGAAGATGTAATGGATGATATAAAGACATTTGATGATGAATTATTAAGCGAGGGCATCAATCCCGGCTCAACCGCAGATATAATCATCGCAGGTTTGTTTGTTTCGCTCTTTGAGGGGATGAGATTTTGATAAATGTGGAAGAGTTCGGAATACATGAAGGGATTTCGGAAGTGATTTTCACAACCCTTTCGCCCGATGGGATTCCAAACGCTGCGCCTATGGGTTTACACAGAAAGGGCAACAGGCTCTTTGCCCGGATTTATAGTTCAAGGACGCTGGATAACATTCTGAGTAAGCCTGTGGCAGCGGCAAATATCGTGGACGACCCGGTTTTGTTTGTGAAGTCCGCGCTTTCTGATATTGAAGCTGGAAGATTCGAATTCGTGGATGGTTTTCCGGTCTTGGGGGAAGCGCAGGGATGGATTCTTTTTGGTTGTAAAATCAAAAAAGGAGAAAAGATTTCAGTTGTTGAGCTAACTCCAGTCAAAGGAAAAATAAATCAACTAAAGCTCCAGCCAGTAAATCGCGGGTTCAATGCAGTCATTGAGGCTTCGATTCATGCTACGCGGTATGTGATACTAAAAGAACAGAAACACCTCAAATGCATCAAATATTACAACACTATCGTAAACAAATGCGGCGGAGCGCGGGAAAAAGATGCGATGCGGTTGCTTTATGAAGCGATTGGTTTAACGAAATGAACCGAATGCTACCGATTTTTTAAATGCTCCCTCGCAGCCTGCGTGGTTTCCCTGCCCTGAGGAGTCCTCTTGACAAATCCTATCTGTATAAGGTAAGGCTCATACACTTCTTCGATTGTCCTGACTTCCTCACCAACCGATATTGCAATAGTCTTAACCCCGACCGGACCTCCGCCAAAATCCTGCGCTATTATAGTAAGAATCTTCCTGTCAAGCTCATCCAGCCCGAGCATGTCGATTCCCAGCATGGTCAGCGCAGCGTCAGCAACCTCCTGCGTGATTTTCCCCTCTGCCCTGACGAGTGCAAAATCCCATACGCGCCGAAGAAGCCGATTCGCGATGCGCGGCGTCCCGCGGCTTCGTTTTGCGATTTCATGTGAGCCGTCCTGCGTTATGGGGATGTGCAGGATAGAAGCGCTTCGCGCCACAACCTCCACAAGCTCCTCGGCAGAATACAGGTTAAGCCTGGACGTGAAACCGAACCTGTCCCTGAAAGGCGAGCCCAGAAGCCCGACTCTTGTGGTGGCGCCAATGAGTGTAAAATGTTCAAGATTGAGTTTTATTGAGCGCGCGCTTGGTCCCTCGCCTATCATCACGTCAATCTCGAAATCCTCCATCGCAGGATAAAGGATTTCTTCAATAACAGAATTCAGGCGGTGGATTTCATCGATAAACAATACGTCTCCCTTCTTAAGCGCCGTGAGTATTGCAGCAAGGTCTCCGGGCTTTTCAAGCACGGGTCCTGATGTGCTTTTGATATCGCTGCCCATCTCATGCGCTATGATGTGCGCAAGCGTGGTTTTCCCAAGACCGGGAGGTCCTGAAAAAAGGACGTGGTCAAGGGGTTCGTCTCTTTTTTTTGAGGCTTCGATGAATACTTTGAGTGACTCCTTGAGCGCGTGCTGCCCTATGAAATCACCAAGCTTTTTGGGGCGGATAGTGAGTTCCTGTATGTCCTCTTTTTCATCGTTCAGCGAGGCTGGGGTGATGATTCTTTCCTGTGTGATTATTTTTTCTTCAATGCTCATTTTAACACGATAGTTAATTTATTCATGCATTTCCGACCTGCCAGACCGGGCAGTACGCAGCCGGGAGCCCGCAGATGATATTTACAACTCACGGCAGATTCCCTTCCCCGCTCAATTTATGCTGCCCATAATGATGCCGTCTGAATTATGCCCTCTTAGTCCAGCCTTCTTTCCTTTCTTCCAATAGCTTTTTGCGTGTTTCGTCATTTTCAACGTTCTTTAATTCTTCATCTATCTGGCTGATTTCCTTTCGATAAAGCTCAAGCTGTTCATCAATGTCCTTCATTACTGATTGGTAACCCGGGTCGCTTTTCATGGTATCTACCATGAATCTTGCCTGCTCAAACCATAATTTTGAATACTCCAGGCGGTCATGACTGTCCATTCCTAACGAGGTTTCACTGCTAGCCTGCAGCATTACCTTAAGCGAATTTAAGAGTCCGAGGTCAACATTTACTCCTGCCTTGGCATTTTTGTCTTTAATGCTGTTTGTCATCAGGTTAAGAATTTCGGAATTAACTTCTTTTAATTTATCTTCATGTTTTTGATATATCTCTTGTTTGCGAACCATTAAGTTTTCCATATTAGGTTCTATTTGGGTTACTGATTAATATCTTTTATGATGACTCACGGCAGACTGCCTTCTCAGCTTAACATGATTTTATATTGGAAAAAACAAAATGTATTGAAGAGTCAATAAAGAAAAAAGGATTACTGATAGAAGGTTTCTTTAGAATGAATTACATTAAACACAAGAAAGAGGAGTTTGATGGAATATCTCACAGTAACTGAAATAATAGAAATTCACGACGAGATAATAAAAGAATACGGCGGAACTGGAGGTATTCGGGATGAGGGGACACTGCAATTATTGGTATATAAAATGAATCGCGAAAAAGATTTTTTCAGGAGGGCAGCTTTAGCATTGCATATGATAGCTGTGAATCATCCATTTTTTGATGGAAATAAGAGGACGGCATTTGCTGTTGCGGAAAACGAACTTGGGGAGGCTGGATATTATTTGAATGAAAAACCTGAAGAAATAGTCGCTTTAATGCAAAATATAGCCGAATATAAATGCTCTCTAAAGGCTGTGGAAAAATGGATTAAAGAAAAAGCCAAATCACATATTGGCTAACATTTTGAAGGCTTTATCATGCCGGCGCATCGTTTCTTCTAAGAGCTTCTTTTTTTTAGGAGATAATCCCATTTCCCTTTCTGCGACTATTGTGGGCTGGGCTGATGCTGTGTTGGTTTCACGATTTTCTTTTTCTGAGTACTTCATGGAAGTTTTAATTGGTTATCATTATATTTAAGATATGCTCACTGCAGAGGTAAAAGCATGAAAGTAAAAACAACAACTACAGAACGCGTCCTTGTAGAGGGAACTACTGCGCTTATCAAACGGCTGGGATATGCAAATGCGGCGCGGTTTATTTCGCTGCTGGGCGGGAAAGGTGATATGGTGGCGGAGATAAGGAAAAAACGGGAGAGTGAAGGTATTGGGGAAGTGGTGAAAAGGATAAGGAGCAAAAGCGGGTCTTAGGGCTTACCCAAAAATAAGATAGCACTTTTTTGGAAACCAAACCGCAGATAAACGCAGATGAACGCAGATTTGTTGTCAGGTATTAGGAATAAAATTGGATAAGTTATTTTTTTGTGAGCCCTTAGAAAAGAGTGAAGATTATTTATCGGCTGACATTCTGAGGGTTTTATCGTGACGGCGCATCGTTTCTTCTAAGAGCTTCCTTCTTTTTAGTGTCAATCCCCTTTCCCCTTATGCGGCTATTGAGGGCTGTTCTCGCGGGTAGGCGGCGCACATTCGCTTTTGCGTGCCCCTTTAGGGCGGGGGTAATCTTGATAAGCTTGCGCAGCGTGCTTTTAAAATGCGTATATCAAAAAATTATACTCAATTTTTTATTATTTCTATTTTTTCCTTGTAGAATGCTATCTGAGAGCTTTAAAATAACAAAGTTTATTTACTCAGTTTTCATTTTGATGTTTAGAAATGGTTAGATCCGAGTTAGATGATATCAAAAATGATATAGAAAGTCTTCGTTCAGTTGGATATAAAGTAAATGATGAAGTAAAGCAGTTGAAAGAAGATTTGAATATATGGGGATTATTAGATGAATATACGATCCCCTCTATCTTCGAGTCAAAATTTCATAAATCTTTAATTAATTTAAATAAATACCCTTATTATAAACAAAGCGTGAACAGTTTCAATGGAATATCAAAAGACAATTTAACACATCTAAATGAAGAAAAATTTCGTGATGAAATATGGAAAAAAAATAAAATTTTACTTTGCACAACTTTCTTACGAAATTCTAAAGAATTTTTTCATGCTGCTAGAGTCGCCAGCATTGATACTCAACCAATATTATATTATTACTCAACCGTGTATTTATTTGCTTTTTTAATTGAGTCGTTTATTGATTTTGATGAAAATAAGAAGAAACACCATGGTTTATATGTAAATAGCAAAGGGGATATTGCTAATATAAAATTTAGTTATGCACCAGAAAAGTGCGCTAAACACTATGTTCCTCGTGGATTTTTTGAGCGCCTGGTAAACACATTGAGTATTCTGGGATACCCATCTTCTTTTTGTTCAATGATTACTGATTTTAATGATAAAGATTACGTTATCTTAAGGGAACATAAAACCAAATTGTCAATTTCAAATACGAATCCGATATTAATAGATGACATCTTGAAATATGACTTCAGACCTGACAGATTAAATATTAATTTAAGCTGGATAATATATGATTTCGATGACAGATATGAAAATGTTTCAAAAATTATAAAGGATTTTATATTAATTTATGTATCATCTTCTATTGCAAGATATAATCCAAAATTATGGAGGCAAATTTATTTAGGAGAAGAAAAACCAATGATATATGATTTAAAAAAAAGTTTCGATAATATTAATAATATGATCAGACTCGTAAATAATATATTTAAAGACACGGAAATAGGTAAACATCATAATTATAGTCGCTCACTTTTTGATTATTAAATTCAAGAAATTCTTGGATTATAAATGAATCAAAATTAATTAAAGGATAAGAGTAACTACAATTCACCATAACCCCGCATTAATGATACACAGGCTATCGTTTTTGCCTATAAACCTTTCTCATCAGCAGCACAATTCTGCGTGGAAATGTATTTCTCCAGCACTTCCCAGCCCTGCCCTGCCAAACCGTGATAACAGCCCTGAACCCACAAACGACCTTTACACCTCACGGCAGATTGCCTTCCCCGCTCAGCTCATGCTGCCTCTCGATATTCATCTTGATTAACATCTCAAAAATCCTCTTGACCTCTTCCCCATCAAGCCCCCTCTCAGTCGCCGCATTCGCCACCCTGTCCAGCACCACCTTATTCTGCTCCACATCATTAATCGGCATTCCTGCTGCTTTCTTCGCCTCAAGCACATCCTTTGCCAGCGCCGTCCTTTGCTCGATAAGATGAAGTATCTGCGTATCAAGCTTCTCTATTTTCGCTCTTATCTCTTTTAGCGGCATGGTTTCCCACCTGTATTTGTTACCTTTGTCCTTATCACTTTTCCGCCCATCCTGCCCCACACGTGTTCAAGCTTATCAAGAAGTTCAGGGCTTCCAAGCGCGGTATAAGCAGGTCCGGTACCGGAAAGGCTGACTCCTTCAACGCCAACCTCAAGCGCCGCCATCATGGGCTCCGTGCTGAAGCCAAGCGCTGCGCAGTAAAGAAATCCGTTAAGCGTCATGGCTTTTTCGAAATTCCCGGCAAGGGCTTCCTTATACGCAAGCTCAACCCAGCGCCCGATGAGCCTTGAGCGCGCCACATTGGCAGCAGAGCTAAAGACCTTTTTTTCCGGCGCAAGGATAAGAACTTCCGAGTCGCGCTCCACTCTGCGGATAAGCTCCAGTTTCTTATTATCGGTAATCACAAATCCCCCAAGCATTGAGGCGCATGCGTCATCGAAAGCGCCGGTAATCGTCACTTTTGCATCAAGCGCAGCCTGCACGCCTATTTTTGCAGCTTCAATAGGTTCGAGTTTCTCACCGAGCGCATCAAGGGTCGCCAGCACCGTGGCATTTGCGGCGGCGCTTGAACTCTTAAGCCCGCTTGCTATGGGAATCTGGCTTTTCGTAGCAACTTTTGCCCCGGATGTTGAGCCAAACCGCGAAAGGGTAAGTTCCACACAGCGCTCGATAAGTTCAGTATCGCCGCCCTCTTCCATGTAACCCTTGATTTTCTTATCATCGGTTAGTACAACTTCCGCCTCTGTTTTCAGGTCAATGCCAAAGGCTGCCCCTTTCCATGTGGCGATTGCGTTTATTATCGTTCCAGCGCCGAATGCGTATGCGTATCCCGATTGCTTCATAATATTTCCATCCTGACAGTTGTGAAAACAGGTCCACGCGTATCAATCTTTTTCTTCAGCCCTGTAATATACCGCTGCGCAATAGGGTCAATCCTGATATTTATCTCGGAAGGCACCTTGATAATCCTCACTCTCGTTTCAGAACCGCTTCCTTTCTGCACAGCATCCTCTATATCTTTAGCGCATCGCGCGGCGAAGGCATCGATATATCTGATACCAGTACTTGCGCCAATTTTAAAAGCCTCATCCCATCTTGACGTCCTGGGCAGTCCCAGGATATCGTTTTTGTAGGAAATTACTTCATTCATGGCAGCAGGACCGCAGAGCTTGGTATTCTCTTCAGGCTCGATCACTTTCACGCGGATGTTCCTGTCAAACAACTGCCCTTCCCATGCAGTGAACTCGCAGGGGCTCGGCGTGTTCCCATACATCTCGCATGTCTTTACGATGGCGTCCTGGATTTCTTTCCCGGTTTCAGTCGCAGGCGCATCCTCAGTATAAACCATGGATGCAATCTCGCTGTCCGCCATCACCCAGTTGGTCTTGTACTGGAACTGCGGATACGTAAGGGCGCGGACATCCATTGAGTCATGAAGTATCATCGCAAGCCTCTCCACGCCCATCCCCAGGTTCATAACAGGATATGGGATATTATACTGCGAGAGCGCAGACGGCGAGTAGATGCCAAACGTCGCCACCTCTACCCAGCCGTCCTTGTATTTGGTATTTGAGCCAACAAGCCTGGGGTGAAAAGCGAATACCTCCGTCTGCGTATCAGGGACATAATACTTGCTCCTCTTTTCATCGGGTCTGAATGTGAAATTGGAAAAACCAAACTGCGATAGAAGCCCCGCAGCCACTGCTTTCCCGTCATCCACGCTAACATTTTCATCCATAATGACGCAGGATGCCGAATAATAAGCCATGAGGCGCGTGGCATCCTCAGCCTGCTCGCGCCTGAAACACCTGTCCACAGAAAAGAGCTTCAATGGAACCCTGCAATAATCCGCCATTTCACCAAGACTGATGAACCATCCCGAGGTCATGTGGCTGCGCAGCGTGTTCTGTGAACACACAGGAACTAATGATTTGAACTCCGGGAATACGTGGTCTATCATAACAGCCACTTTCGAATCCGGGACGTTCAAATCTTTTGCTATCTCAGGCACAAGGTCATCCCCTTCTATCTCGCCTTTTTTGTAAGAATGAAGAATCTGCCTTATTTTCTCAATCCCGTCGTCGTTTAAGTCCCCGAGGATACTTTTAATCTCCGTTATCCTGTCATCCGAAATGCCCACGTTCGGTCTTGGAAGACCGCCGGTGTAGAAGCATCGGTCAAGCACCGCAAGCGC
>JBAQYK010000036.1:0-6761 GCA_049299995.1 Candidatus Methanoperedens sp. | reverse complement strand
GTCGCGCAGCATGCCGGAAACAGTGCTCTCGATATGCTGGATATGAGAATATTTCAGGACAGACATGAAATCATCCACTTTCACCGAGCCTCCTTTTGAGACCATCCGTACGTCGTTGCGCCCCAGGTCAACGAGCATCACATGCTCAGCCCGCTCTTTTTCGCTGCCCAGCATCTCTTTTGCAAACTCGTCATCCTCTGCCAGGGTCTTTCCGCGCGGACATGAGCCGGCTATCGGATTGACCACCACTTTACGTTTATGGACAGAAAGCAAAGTTTCGGGGCTTGCGCCTATTATGGCTGTGCCGTTAAACTCGAAAAGATACATGTACGGGCTTGGATTGACGCTGCGGAGCCGGGTGTATAGCTCAAGCGGCGTCTGGTCTGTTGTTACTTCGTACCTGCGTGACAGAACAGCCTGGAAGATGTCACCGTCGATAATGTGTCTTTTTGCACACCTTACCGCATCTTCGTATTCCTCTTTTTCCATATTGCATGTTATTTGCGCGGGCATGTTTTTCTTTGATACTTGTGCTTTTGCACTGTTTATCACGATTGCCAGCTTTTCAGCATCCGCCTTTGCATTTTGATACACAACCTTTGGATTATCTCCTTTCATGACGAACGGCGTAACCACTATATACGTTTCATCTGTCAGGTGGTCAAAAACCACGGTTTTTGTAGTGAGCGCAAACTGTGCGTCAGGAGTATTGCTCTTCTTTGGGGGGATATCCAACCAGCAGTCATAAACTATATCATAAGCACAAAAACCGATCGCTCCGCCAAGAAAGGTCTGCCTGTCAAAACTTTTGCCGATGAATTTAACACGAGATGCTGCAAAAGCCGCCCTTATGGCATCCATCGTATCAAATCCGGCTTTAAGCTTCCTTTCCCTTCCATTTCCGGAATCACAAACATCCGAAAGCGATGACTCAATGAGCTTAATCAGATTTGTCCTGTGCGTGTAATCAAGCGTCAATATCCGGTTCTTGATTGTTATGACAGCGTCGGGTAAAGCCCCGACGAAAGAGAACCGGGCGTGCTTTTTTTCCTTCTCCACGGATTCAAGAAGGTATGCGCATTTTTTATCCATCGCCGCGTAAAGATCAAGAGGGAAACATTGAGTTTGTACCTTCGCCATAAGCTGGATGATCACAGGCTTTTCTTCTGCAAGGCTTATAAAATCCGATTCACTTATATCAAATTCCATGCATCCTCGCATTATTGATAAAAGCAATCACTTTCTTTTCGTCTTTTTTCCCGTCGGTTTCCACGCCCGAAGCCGTATCGACAGCATACGGGCGCACGCTCCTGACCGCTTCTTTGACATTGTCAGGGTTCAAGCCCCCTGCCAGTATCACAGGCATGCCAGCATGAAGAACCACTTCTGAACTTATCTCCCAGTCATGCTGCGCTCCCGTTCCGCCGGTTTTCCCATTGATAGCCGTATCGAGAAGAACGGCATCCGCTATTCCTGAAAGTTCACTTATCTGCTTTATCAGCGCTCCAGGCTCAGAATTCTGCGATACGGGGATGGTTTTAATGAGCCTTACCCCGCTTTCCTTTATTTGTTTAAGTTCCGAAAGCGCCATTGCATTATGTACCTGCACCGCAGCCGGTCTTGCCGTCTTTATCATCCGGATTGCCTGTTCGGCAGTTTCCGGCATTATGACAAGCACTGAAGTCACAAAAACAGGCACTTTTGAAATCAGCCTTGATGCCTCTGAAATACTTATTTTCCTGGGGGAATCCACTGGCACTTCGGTTATGAATCCCACAGCGTCCGCCCCTGCGTTTATTGCCATGTTAAGGTCGCGGTCTGCTTTGATGCCGCATATTTTAACTTTCATTCTTTCCCTTTACAAAAACCGCGCAAGCTTTCCCGGGTCGCCTGCCGCATTCACAAAATCCTTTAATTTATCCATGGCTGCTCCGCTGTCAATAGCCCGGGTCGCCAATGCAATACCGGATTCGATGTTATCAGCCTTCCCGCTGACGAGCAGGGCTGCGCCTGCATTTATTACTATGATATCCCGTTTTGGACCTTTTTTCCCTTTTAGCACTTCTACGATATCCCTTGCATTTTCCTCCGGGGTTCCGCCTGCGATTTCACTGGCTTGGGCGCGTTTGATGCCAAGCTTTTCCGGCGTCAGGGTATATTTTGTTATCCTGCCCCTGTTCAATTCTGCTACCCGGGTTTCGCCTGTGTTTGATATCTCATCCATACCGCTGCCATGGACTACTAGCGCTCTTTCAGTCCCGAGTATGCTAAGGACGTTTGCCATGGATTCGCACAGGGAGCCGTCAAAAACACCTATCAACTGCGCCTTTGCATTCGCAGGGTTAGTCAGCGGTCCAAGAATATTGAACACAGTCCTGAAACCCAGGTCCCGCCTTATCTGCGCCACTCGTTTCATCGAGGGGTGAAATACGGGCGCGAGCATGAAACCTATTCCCGTTTTTTCTATGGTCTTTTGGACATCCTGCGGTGATGAGTCTATCTTTACGCCAAGCTCTTTGAGTACGTCGGCACTGCCTGATTTTGAAGTTATTGAATAGTTGCCGTGCTTTGCGACAAAAACACCGCATGCAGCGGTCACTATTGCAGCTGCGGTACTTACATTGATTGTGCCTGTCGAATCTCCGCCGGTGCCGCAGGTATCGATAAGGGTTCCGGCAACTTTTGGTGATATAATATTAGCTGCTTTTTTCATGCCGCGCGCCAGACCCGAAATCTCGGCAGGCGTTTCGCCTTTCATCTTCAATGCAGTTAAAAAAGCGGCTATCTGCGCATCGGTAGCTTCGCTGAAGATTTTAGATATTGCATTTTCAGCCTCGTCTGCTGTCAGGCTCTGGTTCTGGATGAGTTTCTGGATATATTCTTTCATAATGCTCACTGTACAATTTTGTACATCAATGTATAAACGAGTACATTATATATAAAAGTTACGTGATGCTTTAATATGAGAAAAGTAATTAGGGGAGAACATGAAACAGCAGGATGCATACAAATTACTCGCCGCATTTATGATTTTAATCATGATAATCGTGCCTGTGGCTTATGTCGTAACAAGCCCGAGAAGCGACACGGAATCGCAGACAACCCCTGAGGAATCGCCGCAGGATAAATATAATCCTGAATTCTGGGTTGTCAATTCGCCTTTTGATTCAATTTCAGACGCCCTTAAAGTGACTCCTGTTGGCGCTGTGTCCGCCAGTTATGCGGATATCGAAAGCATGACGCCTCAGATGATACAGTGGACGAAAACAAGGTTGCCTGTAAATGATGTGGACGCGCTTTACAAATCAAATACCACAAAATTGTATTATGCAAGCTTGCCAAGTTTCCAGCAAGGAGCCCCAAACTTCCTTGTGCTGAGCACGATGTTCCCTGAGATAAATGATTTTGAATATATGGTTTTACCTGACACATACCCCCCCATCCTCAGAAGGCAGGATACAGGTGCGATAAATATTATGGGAACTCCTATAATTTACACGAATGATAAAACAGCAAGTGATGTTCTTAAAATATTATACAGCCAGAATAAAACCGCCACCGGTTATGACCACTATGAAGGTCTGCTTGCCAAAGTGGATGCAGTGCCCTACCAGGAAATAACTTCAGATGTAAATTTCTCAGACCAGTTTTATATGGGTATCAGGGAAAATAATGGAAGTTATGAAAGGACAACTGTTTACCTGAATTTAAACTCAAGCGCCCTGAAAAAGCTCAACCAGTTAAAAGCCAATAGCACGCAAAAAGGTTTTACGAATTATTATTTGAACAGAAGTGGAAATTATACTACTGTTAAAATAATTTCACCGGATATGTTAAAAGTGTTGAACGAAGAAGTTTCTTAAGCGCAAAATATATACCCATTGAGGCTGTAGAGAAGCCGATACTTTTAATCAAATGAATGATGAAGGAATAAAATCCTGAAGGAAGTAATTAAAATGGCACAAACATATATCAAATTTGAAGTTCCCGCAGAATTGTCCAACAAAGCATTAGAAGCTCTTGAGATGGCACGGGATACAGGAAAGATTAAGAAAGGAACAAACGAAGCCACAAAAGCGATAGAACGCGGAACTGCAAAACTTGTGATAATTGGCGAAGATGTGAACCCGCCCGAAATTGTAATGCATCTGCCTGCACTGTGCGAAGAAAAGAACACGCCTTATATCTTTGTAAAAAAACAGGTGGAACTTGGCGCAGCCTGCGGATTAAGCGTGGGCAGCGGTGCAGCGGCAATTGTTGAACCGGGAAAAGGCAAAGAATTAGTTGAAGAAGTGGCACAGAAAGTCCAGACATTGAAGAAGTGATATAATGGCAGATGAAGACGCGGGATTTCCTGCCGAAATAATTGAAATCGTCGGCAAAACCGGCATGCATGGGGAAGCTATGCAGATACAATGCAGGGTACTGGATGGCAGGGATAAAGGCAGGATTATCACCCGTAATGTGGTCGGTCCTGTAAAACTCGGTGATATACTGATACTTCTTGAGACATCAAGGGAAGCAAAGAAATTGATGTCAAGGTGAAAACATGGAAAAAAAGAAATGCTCTTTCTGCGGCGGGGCTATAGAACCCGGCACAGGTAAATTGTACGCCAAGAAAGACGGGACAGTATTCTATTTTTGTTCATCCAAATGTCAGGGAAATTTAAACCTTGGCAGGATTCCCCGCAAAGTCAGGTGGACTGAGGCGGGACGTAAAGCAAGAGGGAAAACAGCGTAAGGTGAGAACTTGGAACGCACCTACGTGATGGTAAAACCCGACGGCGTGCAGCGGGGGCTGGTAGGGGAGGTAATTCGCCGGATAGAGCGGCGCGGACTTAAAATAGTGGCTTTGCGTATGAATACGATTTCCCCGGATTCTGCAAAGAAACACTATGCTGAGCATGCCCAGAAACCTTTTTTTAATTCGCTGGTCAGTTTTATTACTTCAGGACCGTCTGTTTCAATGGTGGTTGAAGGGAAAAATGCGGTTTCGGTTATGCGCGCAATAAACGGCGCTACCAATCCTGTAAATGCAGCCACTGGTTCAATCCGCGGGGATTTTGCGCTCGATACGGGGCGCAACATTGTCCATGCAAGCGATTCTGTGGAATCTGCAAAAAGGGAAATCAGCATTCATTTCAAGGATTCGGAGATTGCAGGATATTCGAAAATCGACGAAGCCTGGGTGTACGAATAAAATTAGAATTTCAAATACACGATGTCATCGTAAGTCTGGTATCGTGAGCCGTCTTTTGCTATGAACGTAAACTCTACCCACCCAAAATCAGCGGGAATAGGTTTATGGTATTCTATCTTTTTATTTAACTCGTCATCAACGTAGTCTTCTTTTGTGATTATTACAGTCCATCTATCCAGCTCATTGCCTTTTAGCGGATTATCATTACTGTCGAAAAGCTTCTCATAAAGCACAGCTTCAAGCGTACCCTCTTCCCTGATTATGAGGTCGTTCTTATCGTATATTTTGAGCTTGACTTTCAGACCATCCACTTCTGCGTCTGAATCCCACTGGTCTGCCGTGGTAAAACCCCTTTTGATATAAGCAACATCACTTGGTTCTGTGGAGATGCTTGATGTTAAGTCGCTATTCAATAGGGGTGTGGAAACCATTGTCAGCACGAATATAAATATCGAGAAACTCCCTAACAGCATGGTCATCGCAATCCATCGCTTTCCTGTCCGTAAACCGGGGATATCAGACTTTACCAATTCTTCCTCTAACCTCATCCTTCTTACCACAATTATTCTATTTTAGCAGGGTAATACCTAAATCTTTCGGTTTGCCTGGTATTTTTGTTTATGAAATTTAAGAGTACATCAAACATCCAATTAATAAACAGGCACAAAACCGGCTTATAACATCTTGTTTTGGTTATGGCTGGTTTTCAGGGAATGAATCATGGCACATAATGATTAATATGTTTAAATGCGTCATAGCATGCAATATAGTTTAACCGCAACATTTCATAATTGTATTATCTATGACACAAAATCTTCGCACTCCCATCGTGTGCGTGATGGGGCATGTGGATCACGGCAAGACTTCGCTCCTTGACAGGATAAGGGGCACCACCATTGCAGAGGGTGAGGCGGGTCTTATAACCCAGCATATAGGTGCAACAGAAGTGCCGCTCGATGTTGTCAGGCGTGTATGCGGGGATGTTTTTAAAGGGGATACAAAGGTACCGGGGCTGCTTTTTATAGACACTCCAGGGCACAGGGCGTTTACCACGCTCAGAGCCAGAGGCGGTGCGCTTGCTGACCTTGCGGTGCTTGTGGTGGATATGAACGAAGGATTCCAGCCGCAAACCGTGGAAGCACTCGAAATTCTTAAGAGATTTAAAACCCCGTTTATCGTGGCTGCAAATAAGATGGACAAAATCCATGGCTGGAACCCGCATCCAGGTCAACCATTCATATTATCCTATCCTGAACAGGCTGAGCATGTGAAGGTGGTGCTCGATGAAAAGATATACGTAATCATAGGCAAACTCTATGAAATGGGGTTCAGCTCGGACAGGTATGACAGGGTGCGCGATTTCCAGAGAAACATAGGCGTGGTGCCGGTAAGCGCGAGGACAGGGGAAGGCATACCCGACCTGCTTATGATATTGATGGGACTTGCGCAGAAGTTCCTTGAAAAAGACCTGGAATACAGAGCCGTAGGACCGGGTACGGGGACTGTTCTTGAAGTGAAGGAAGAGGTGGGTCTTGGCACAACGCTTGACGTGATACTATAT